>JANMSG010000263.1:0-20228 GCA_031389065.1 Acidobacteriota bacterium
ATTTCGCACCTTCGGCGCTTTTCAACACATTTTCAAAAGTGTCCAGACCTCAGCCTCATCCCGTAACTTTATGAGCTTGGCAAGGCGAAAGGCAAAGTAAAAAGCTCGCGAAAAAGACTGCACAACATAGCTTGTTTTGATTGAGTAATCAGAACTGCACGCCGGCGATTTGTTCAAGCGACTCATGGAGTCCGTAGGCAACATAATCCTCGCGGCTTCGCGTAAAAATAAAGCGCAATTTATCTACAATGAAGGAGCGCAAACGCATAGAGCTGGCGCTGGATTGCACAGCGCTGGTTACGGCTAAGCGCAACGCCTCGGTTACGCCGGCGATGAATTCTTCCGCAGAGGTCTTGCCTACGAAAACAATCTCGCCCTCCATGTATTCGAACTCCGCGCCGAACGGATCGAGAAACGGATATTGATTGGCGATTTTCAATTGCCCGGCGCGCAGGTGCATAGGGAAATCGTCTCGCTGCTCAACGATTCGCATCACGTCTTCGATGGCTTTGGCAATTTCGCCCATTAATCGTTTAATTTCCGCCATCTTCAAATCTGCTGTGGCGTTTTCATTTTCACCCGATAGCGCCATCAATTCGCGAGTCGGCAAAATCCTTAATTCTCGTTGCTTGTCGCCCGCAGCTTTTTTCGGCGTACCGGAAATTGAGCGCACAACCTTCGGTTCGCCGATTTCGCTTTTATCCAAATCCGACGCGAATAAATAAGCATCGAATCCCGCGTTTTCAAAAGTAGGAATTTCAGCCTCTATCTCCAAAGGCTCTTCGATCGCTTCAACAGCGTGCGATACATCGGCGTTTGACGAATAAACGGGAGTTTGGGCACCGTTTGTTGAAGCCGCAGAATTGCCATCTTGTTGATCAGCCGAAACACGCGGCGCTCTGCGCAGAGAAAAATCCGTTGATATGGTTGGTTGAATTTCTATTGCCGAATCTTCTGCGACAGGCGGCGGCACGATGCTGAAATTTGTAAAAGGTTCAGCAATCTGTGGTTCAATTTCGGGCGCAGATGATTGCGCTTCTGCTGCCGCAGGAGTTTCAAGCGCGACTTTTTCTTCCGACCCTGTGAAGAAAACATCGAAGATGCCACTTGTGCTGTTGCATTTTTTTATCAATTGAAGCAACGCAAGGTTATTGTTTACGCCTACGATCTCAAGGTCGCCTTCGCTGGGGATGGATTCTGCTTGAATGACGCTGCATCTGCCATCATCTATGAAGATCATCGCAGGCGAGCCTTCCGCAACAACTTCTATGAACCATTGACGGTCGCGCTCGTGCGTAAATTTGTTGATTAACTTTTCCAGGTCGGCAAATTCTGTGCTGAGTTTTACATACAGCGTTTCAGCAAACATTCGCCCTGCCAGGGCTTTCGCAATGGGTATGGCGTAACTGAAAATAGAGACGCGCCCACGTTCTGTTTTAGACCTGGCAGCTAAATCGGCAACGGTTATTTCAGATGAATAAGCGTCGCCGCGCTTTTCGATGACTCCGGCAATCCTGCCTCTGTCGAAAACGATGTGATTGTCCGTATCGTGCAACATGATTTCGACAACGCCAGAAAAACCGCCTTCGCGCAAATCGCTAACCAACGCGTCAACAAGCACGTAACTGGTCGCTAAATTTTGATGTAGAACTTTGCCTTGTGGAATAAACATAAGCAGTTTTCAGATACCAGATTTCAGATGCTAGATGTTAGCAGTATGCGACGCATAAAATCTAATGCTTGATGAAGGATTGAATGATGCCCACCGCCCAGCATCATCGGGCCCGCGCAGGGCGAGTGATGCCTACCATGATCATGGCTGCGCGCACTCCAGTGCATGCGGTAGTTGGGCGCGGATTACAGCTTATCGTAGATATGGACAAGCTTATGGCCGAGAAAGGCGCTGAATTCGTTGATGAACGACTTCTTCAGGGGTGGCCAATCCCAGAAGGTAAAAGACAGATTGCAGAAGCCCCATTCTGGTTGAAATGTCCAAGCGGTGATCGGATCTGAGTACTCACAGGTCGGGCACTTGTAAAGGCCAAGCCCTGACTGCTCAAACCATTCTTCAATGGCGTCCTGCCAACCATAGATGTCCTCAGCGTGACTCGCGCAGGCGGGACACAACAGGATGAACTCGCCTTGAAGCGTTGAAACGACTTGTCGCTTTGCCTCGAAATAGAACAGGTATGAGGAGTGAAGGTCTGTTGAATAGCCGTTTTCAATGATGTCGCCAGCACGGCGACCCGGCGGATTGCCAAGTGTCTCTGATCCAGGAGCTAATGGGGCGAAACTGGGTTCAATGATGTTTCTGGATGCGAGCCACTCTTGCGCCAACTGTCCAACTGACTGCGCCTTGTCCAATGATACATCTGTATCAGCAACCATATTGAGCCAAGTTCCCATAGCTAATGCACTACCCCGTTCCTGATTACCAACACATTCGCAGTCGCCCAACAACATTTAGCCAGCGTCAAAGACTAGCATCTAGCATCTGACATCTGACATCTATTTTTTAACAGGGGACTTGTACTTGCCTTTTTCGATGGCTGCGATGATGCGTTTCGCGTGATTGCGAGCAATCAAGGGAGCCGAGTCGTTTTTCGCAATGTCTTGCAGAGTGGGTAAAACCTGCGCCGGTTCCGCTATTCGTTCAAGCTTCAAATCGTTTTCCAACGCAGCAATCTTGCCGGGCACATCGAGCGGTTGATATTGCAAGGCGGTCTCTATGTCAAACAAACTCATCTGTTGATCGGCAAGGGCGCGAAAAATATCCGCCACCTCTTTGATCTCTACTTTTTGAGTGTAGTTGAAGCGCGCAGAACGCTGGCGCTCACCCGCGCTAACGGTCAAAGTTACCCAACCGAGATTGGAGTGATCTTTTTTGTCTTGATACGTTTCATCTGTCTTAAGAAAACCTGTGCTCTCATAAAGCTCGCGAATGCGCGCCACGGTTTCGGGTAAGAGTTTGAGTTTAAGGTCTATGATTTCATCTGACTCGCCGCGCTTGAAACGGAGTTCGCCTTCACCCTTGGCGTTCAAATCAATTTCAATTAAAGGGATATAGAAACGCGGATTCTCGAACTTGTAGCCGAATTTTATCTCGGCGGACTTACCGTTTTCTACATTCTCCTGCGCCTGCGCTTCGAGGCAGTAGGCAGTAGACAGTAAGCAGTAAGCAGTAAACAGTAAGCAATATACTAAAGTCATTCGCGCTGCTTTTTTAAACTGCACTTTGCGATTTTCTGTGTGTTCCACTGACCGCTGACCACTAACCACTGGCAACTCCCTTAGTCAAATTTGACCGACACCAATTTTGATACGCCGGGTTCTTCCATTGTAACACCATACAGCACGCGCGCCGATTCCATGGTGCGTTTGTTGTGCGTAATGACAAGGAATTGTGTGTCGCTGCTCATTTCTACCACTTTATCCGTGAATCGTCCGACGTTCATTTCGTCAAGCGGCGCGTCCACTTCGTCCAGTATGCAGAAAGGCGAGGGTTTGTACTGGAAGATGGCCAGCACGAGGGCGATTGCCGACATCGCCTTTTCGCCGCCGCTTAGTAGCAGTACGCTTTGCAGGCGTTTGCCAGGCGGTTGCGCGATGATGTCTATGCCCGATTCTAAAACGTCGTCTTCATCAATCAAGACCATCTCGCCGCGTCCGCCGCCGAATAACTCTATGAACATCTTTTTGAAGTTTTCGTTGATCTGTGCGAAGGCGTGACGGAATTTTTCGCGTGAGCGTCGTTTGATTTCCGTCAAAGCTTCTTCCGTAAGCTTGATGGAATCGAGAATGTCGCGGCGTTGTTCTGTGAGGAATTTGAATCGCGCTTCCGATTCTTCCAGCTCTTCGAGAGCCATCATATTCACTGGACCTAAGTCATCGAGTTTGACACGCAATTCATCCAGGCGCCTTCGCGCTTCCTCAATATCAGTAGGCAGTAGGCAGTAGGCAGTAGGCAGTTGTGGCTCGCCGTTGAAATCTACACCATTAGTTTTTTGTTCGCTGATTTCCGTTTGTTGCTCAAGGTCTTGTGCTGGTTCAGCGTTTTCGCTTGCTTCAGAGCTTGTCTGCTGCTCGTCTTTTGACTCCTGACTCCTGACGCCTGACTCCTGACTGCCTACTGCCGACTGCCGACTGCCTACTTCTTCCTGTTGCGCGATAACTTCTTCAAGCGTCATTGCCAGTTCTGCAAAACAGGTGCGCGTCAAATGCTGGGCTTCCGATTCTACGCGAGCGCGTTCGACTTCCATATGCCCGCGCTGATCGCGCACAACCGAGGCGTTTTGTCGGAATTCAACGAGCGTCTTTTCCAGTTCATCGGTTCGCGCTCTGGCAGCAGTGAGCGATTCGGTAGCGAAGCTAATTTCTTCCGCGAGCGTGCAACGTTGCGAATCGAATTCGACCGTCGCGCTCTCGCCTTCGGCTTGCGAACTCTTCAGTTGTTCTATTCGGCTGTGACTTTCGTATGCTTCCACGCGATTGCGATTGATTCTGGCGCGCAGCTCTTGCGCTTCGTTGTCAATACGGCGCATCTCTGAACGCGCCGCCTGCAAACGCTCGGCGCGTGCGGCAACATCGGCACGCGCCTCAGAGAGCTGTTCGGCAATTTGCTCAACCCGTAAACGCATCTCCACGAAAGCCGCTTGCGCGTCAGTCACAGATTGTTGCGCAGCGTTGCGCGACTGTTCAGCCGCCGCCAATTCAATGGCGAGATTTTCGATCCGCGATTCCAATTCCGTTCGCTCGTTTTGCGCTTGCTCAATTTCCGCTTCGACTACGCGAACGTATTGATTGGCGCGTTCCAGTTCACGCGCCAGGGCTTCGAGTTGCGAATCACGAGCCGCTGCCGACTTTTCGTTTTGACGAAGCTCGTTGTCAAGTTGCGTGGTCTCGCTTTCAATCGCTTCCAGTTCTCTCTGGGTTTGCTGAAGGTCTGCCGATACGCGATCTTCTTCTTCGCTCAAAATTTCTGTTTGAACTTTGAGCTGTTTGATTTCGCGTTTGAGCGCCAGAAGCGAAGTGCCTTTTTGCGCCTCGTGTCCGCCGGTCATTATTAAACGTCCGTTGACGACTTGCTCGCCCTCAACGGTTACATAAATGCGCGTCGGATTTTCAATCGAAAGTTGCAGCGCGGCTTCCATATCAGGCACCACATAGGCTCCGCATTTGTCAGGAAAAGCGCGTTCGACTACGACTTTGATATGCGGCTTCATCCCCAATAGCTCGATGGCGCTCAAGGCGTCGAGTTGAAATTGCAACGTCGAAGGCTCCGTCCGTAATCCATAGTTCGTAGTCCGTCGTTCGATGTTTTTGCTTCTATCGTGCTCTTCAAATTTATTGGAATACGAATCAGAAGAGTGTTGGTTGTCGTTGTCATCATCGTCATTGTCGTTGCCGGACTCCAGACCCCAGATGTCGGACTCGCGACCGTTTGATGAGGAATCGTCTTCGCCGCCGTGTAAGCCTATGACTAAAAATGCGCCACGCCCCAAGCCTTCGGTCTTGATGAAATCAACGCCCGCCAGCGCGTCATCAATTGTCGGAACGATCACACATTGCAACTCGCGTCCGAAAAGACTCTCGATCAATTTTTCGTATTGCGCTTCGACCTCTACGAAATCGGCAAGTGTGCCCAATGCGTTAATCTTGGCAGCCTGTTCGGGCGAAAGAATCTGCTGCACAGCGTCTGAGTAGTACGCATGATGAGCGTCCAAATCTTCAAGCGAACTCAAACGATGAACCGCCGCCGCACGTTCTGCGCGAACTCCTTCAAGCTCCTGTGTAAAGAGATTTGCGGTGTTTCTGAAGGCTTCAATTGCCGCAGAGCGTTCGGCAATGGTCTTCGATAATTCGGCGAGTGTGGCGCGCCCGCCTTCCACTTCATTGGCTACACGAGTGCATTCTGCTGCCGCCTCTTCGCGGCGTGTGGCGGCACGTTCCAATTCAGCGCCGAGGTTCATTTGCCGCAAATCCAGCCGTCGCAGCGAGTCTTCAAGGTTGGCGTTCAAATTGCGTAAACGTTCCGTCGCGCCGATTTCATTCAACATTCGCTGGCGTAATTTTTCGATCTCAGTCTCGGCTTCGCGCAATCCAGTCAAATCTTTTTGATAAACATCCTCGTGTTTGCGGAAATCTATTTGCGTCGTCGAGAGTTGGGTTTCGAGCAAGCGCAAATTATCAACCCGCTCTTTGGTGTCAGATTCAAGCTGTTCCAGACGTTGCTCTAATTCTTGCTGGTCGCGTTTGAGTTCTTCTATGCGCGTGGTTAATTCTTCGATCTGATGTTCTTCAAAAGCGCGCCGATTGCGAGCCCGGTCTGCTTCCAACTCAACTGCCGCGGCTTTCTCGCGCAGCTGTGTAAGCTGAGCTTCGGCGGCGCGTGATTCTGTAGAAACAATTCTGTACTCGGCGTCTAATTCGCCAAGCGCCGCATCTAGCTCCTTGTGTTTCGCTTCAGCCGCTGCGATCTCTTGCGTCAAGCGCTCGTTGGTTTCTTGCAAACGATAATAATCGGCAGTAAACACGCCCTTTTGCAATGAGCGCATCTCGTCGCGCAGCCGTTTGTAACGGCGCGCCTTTTGCGCTTGTCGCTTGAGACTGTTCACCTGACGCTCGACTTCTGTGATGATGTCGTTTAGGCGCGTCAGGTTCTGTTTCGCCGATTCAAGGCGCAACTCCGTTGTGCGTTTGCGGGCTTTGAATTTTGTGATGCCAGCGGCTTCTTCAATCAGGCCGCGACGGTCTAAAGGTTTCGAGGAAAGAATCTGTCCGATGCGACCTTGTTCGATGATGGCGTAATGCGCGCCGCCAAGCCCCGTGCCGGCGAAAAGGTCTTGAATATCGCGCAGCAAACAGGGGCGACCATTCATCAGATAATCGCTATCGCCTGTGCGATAAAGCCTGCGCCCTATGCTTATGCGCTCGCCAGCCATCACCGAAACCGATTTGCGCTTTCGCGCTTTGGCTTTCGCTCTGAGTTCGGCTTTCTTCTTTTCTTCTTCTTCGGATTGTCTGGCAGCGTCTTCGCTTACTTGTTCAGCAGCGCTTTGGCTCGCTTGAGTCAGGGCGGCGTTTTCATCTGATAGCTCGATTGAAGGCGCGATAGCGCTATCGCTTGACGCTTCTGGTTCAGCTTCAACGGCGAGCGGCACAGTGTGATTATCGCTTGTGACAGCTGCGTCGCTTTCTGCTTCAGCTTCTGATAGGTTGGGGTTTGCCGATTGATCGTCAGAAGCGATTGCGATTTCGCCTGGGTTACCTTCACCGGATTGTTGCGTTGCGGTCTCTTCTTTCGGCGTGTTTTCTGCAACCAGGGCGCGCGCGGCTGTTGCGGCGCGTTCGGCATTATCTAAAGCTTCTTGATACTCTGCTTCGTCGCTCTTTTCGTGGTCATCCGAACTTTTGGTAGTGATGTCTTGAATGGCGACCATGGTGAGAATCACTTCAGACATTCCCGTAGGCTTGCGGTCGCGTGTGCCATTGAAGATGACGTCTTCCATCTTGCCACCGCGCAGACTCTTTGCCGACTGTTCGCCCAACACCCAGGAGATTGCTTCACTAACGTTCGATTTTCCGCAGCCGTTTGGCCCGACGATTCCTGTTATGCCTTCGCCGAATACAAGCGTCGTTTTGTCGGCAAAAGATTTGAACCCGTGTATTTCAAGTTTTTCTAATCTAAACATCCATTACTCCGTGATGGCTACGAGCGACCACAACTTATAGAATCTCCTAAAAATTCAGCCACACTATAAAGTAGAGGTGGAAAGCTGTCAATTTACTGAACACATAAGTTTACCAGCCCGAAATCCAACCGTAAAAGCATTTTAGTAATGTCCGAATCGTGTGTTGCTGCTAAAACCGAGGTTTCAGGCATAGCATTTATTTTAAAACTTGTCTCTTTTTGAACCATTTTATTCTGCCTGGCGCACTATATTCGGAGGGATGTTTAGTTTACAAGTAAAGCAACCCGCTATCGCCAACCACAGTTGGCGGGTAGTGGATGTGGATAATCCATTTCCCTTAGCTGGCTGGCAACCGCTGTGGAAGTTTGATGATGACCAATTTATCGCCTATCAAGAACTGGTTATGGAGTTGAATCAAATCAATGCTCCGGTTGAATTTCGCATAGCTTGTCTTTCTGATTAGACAACGACTAGCATTTTTATTGCCCGCGAAGGATGCTCAGAGGTTTCTTTGTCAGTACATCTAGCGTAGAGATTGCGCCGACGACCGTCACTAAAATTATCGTTGCGATGATACCTGTAAGATTCAGTTGAGGCGTGAAACTCCAATTAATTTCAAACACCCACTTTGACGTAGCCCAGGACAGACCTTCAGCGGCGAACGCACCAATGATTCCGGCGACCGAACCTAACAAGCCGTACTCTGTGAGAAGAATCAATAACAAAGTCTTACGTTTGGCGCCAAGCGTCTTCAATACGGCTGCTTCGTAGATGCGTTGGAATTTCGTAATGGCTATTGAACCGATCAAAATCAACACACCGCTCAGAAAAACAAACAAGCCGGTGAAGGAAATCGCCAGCGTGACGTTATTGATGATGCGCGTCACAGAGCGCACGATTTCCGTAACGTCTATGATGGAAAGGTTGGGGAATTTATCGAGCAAGCGGCTTTCAAAACGCGACTTCTCAATTTCATCCGTAGGTCCGTTGATTGCGCCTACCAGCATTTGTGGCGCATTTTCCAAAGTGCCGGGGCGGAACAAAACCATAAAACCTGTGCGCGAGTTGCGCCATTCGATTTTGCGAATGCTGGTGACTTTTGCGGTGATTTTGCGCCCTTGAATATCGAAGGTGATATTGCCGCCAACATCAAGCCCAAGCAAACCTTTCATGCTTTCTTCGACGGAAACTTCTGCTTCAGATGAGGGCTGCGCGTCCCAAAATTCGCCTTCAAGGATGCGCTCATTCACTTCAAGATTTGGTCTGTAGGTAACCACATACTCACGCCCCAAAAGACCGCGCTGACGTTTCGCATCCTCTTGCTCAAAATCTATGTCGCGTCCGTTGATTGAAGTGATGCGGGCACGAATCGTCGGCACAAGTAGCGGGTCTTCGCCGGTCTCTTGTTTGATAAACTCTGAAAGCGGCGCTTGTTGATCTTTTTGCACATCAATCAAAAACATATTTGGCACATTGGTGCGTTTGCCGAAATCCAGATCTTGTATCAGGTTCTTCTCCAAAGATTGAATCGCGATGACCAGAAAAACGCCAAGCCCTACAACCATCACGATGACGCGCGTTTGATTGCCCGGACGATAGAGACTATTGATGGCTTGTCGAAAGGCAAACGAAGATACATTTTTCGTTCGCCGAACCAGGGCGATTAAAAGCGTCGCCGCAAGGTAGAGCAAGCCTGTCGTCAAGGCTAAACCCGTAAGAAAAAACATCCCGACTTTTAAAGAGCCTGCTTGCCATGAAACCAGGGTTATCAAGCCGAAAAGTACAATCGCGCCCGTCGTCCAACGCAAAAAATCAAACTTGCGTTTCGTCGCGCTCGCATCATCGCGCAATAAAACATTCGGTTTGATATTGCGTATGCGAAGCAGTGGCAGGGCAGAAAATAGCAGCGAAATTAAAACACCAACCCCTATGCCTTGCAGCACAGCGCTTGGTCTCAGGTCGTAATTCAAGTTTGCCGGAAGGAGATCGGCAAAGTTTTTTTCAACCAGATAAAGCACGCCTCGCGCCAGCACAACGCCAATGACGCTTCCGGTGGCACCCAGTGCGATGACCTGAACAAGATAAGTAATGGTTACTTTGGTGCCTGATGCACCCAGGCATTTCAACACGGCTATGGATTTTTTCTTCTGTTCGACGAAAACTCGTGTGACATTTGAAATGCCTATGCCGCCAAGCACTAAAATCACCAGACCTGTAAGCGACAGGTAATCTTCGGCGCGCGTCAGCGAGGCGTTCAAATTCTCTTGCGAATCTTTGTAGGAACGAACATTGACAAGATTATTCTTCAACTCGGCGCGCAGTTCTTTGACCAGAGGCTCGGCTTGACCTTCGACGGTAGCAAATAAAATTTTTCTTCGCGCGCGGCTGCCAAATCCTGTGAGTCCTGTGCCGTTTACGGCAGAGCGTTCGATGAAGACGCGAGGACCCAAGCGAAAGCCGCCGCTTAAGCCCGGCTCTTTTTCAAAGGCGGCGCGAATCTGAAAAGTCGCTTCGCCGATTTTCACAGAGTCGCCGACTTTCAATTGCAGCCGATCGAGCATCGCCGGCGAGACCACTGCGCCATTGTTTGCCAGCACAGACAAATCGAAAGGCTTGCCGCCTTCAAGAATAAAATCGCCTGCGAGAGGATAAGGCGGCTCTACGCCTTTCAACTCAATCATCATGGCGCGTTCGTTCTCTTCATCGGCGGGGCGTACCATGGTTGACGATTCGATGGTTTCGGTTCGCGCCGTGACGCGCGGCGCGGCGGCTATGCGGTTGAGGATCGCCAGCGTTTCGTCCGTCCAAGGGCGATCTGAATCAACTTGTAAATCGGCTGTCAAGATGGCGCGACCATCACTTGCGATGGCGCGATTGACATTTTGAATCATCGAACGCAAAGCGACAATCGAACAGACACCGAGGGCTATGCAAGCGAAGAAGAACAATAATCTGCGCCAGGAAGAACGCAATTCGCGTCGCGCCATTTGAAAGATGAATCTCATATGTTTGGTTATCCAATTGTGACGTTATGTGTGAGCCTTGCTTGGTTTAGAGGCGGTCTTTGACCACCAGTTGCTCGCGCTCAGCGCCCGCCTCTACACCAGATATACTGCTACTGTCGGCGCTCAAAATCTCGTTGGCGCTATCGCTTACGACTCGACCATCGCGCAGGGCTATGTGGCGATCAGCCATTGCCGCCAGTTCCCGGTCGTGGGTAATCAAGACAAGCGTCGTTTTGCGCTTGCGATTGATTTCAATCATCAATTCGAGAATGTGTCGGCCATTGGTTGAATCGAGATTGCCCGTAGGCTCGTCTGCAAGCAGTATGGAAGGGTTGTTTGAGAAAGCCCGGGCAATGGCTACGCGTTGTTGTTCGCCGCCTGAAAGTTGCGAAGGATAATGGTGCGCGCGCGCCGTCAGTCCTACGTCTTCGAGCAAAATTTCGGCACGTGTGCGAGCCTCCTTGACGCCGGCAATTTCCATAGGCACAAGGATATTTTCATAGGCTGTAATCGAAGGGATCAGATGAAATGATTGGAATACGATACCGATTTTTTCTCCGCGAAGTTCGGCCAAATCGTCTTCATTCATCTCCGTTATGGATTGCCCATCAATCAAAATCTTGCCTATGGTTGGTGCATCGAGCCCGGCGATTAACCCTAGCAGAGTTGATTTGCCGCTGCCCGACGGACCGACGATAGAAACGAACTGCCCGTCGGGGATTTTCAAATTTAATTCTTTTAGGATGGTTAAAGTTTCACTGCCGGAGGCAACTTGCTTGGTAACTTTGTATAATTCAATCATGAGAAAATTTCTGTTTAGCCTATTCGTAGTTGGAATCTTCAGCCTTGCGGCTTGTCAAAATAACAATTCAAAAAATGCACCGCCGAGCAATTCATCGGTTCCTTCTTCCACTGCATCCGGCAATTCATCTAAGACTACGGATGCCGGAAAGAAAAGTTTAGCGAAGATCGTCGCTTTCGGCGATAGCTTAACCGCTGGCTTCGGTCTTCAACCTTCGCAAAGCTACCCTTCGTTGCTGCAAAAGAGACTCCAGGCAGACGGTTACGAATATGAAGTTGTCAATGCAGGGATTTCTGGCGACACGTCGGCGGGGGGGGTTCGCAGAATTGACTGGTCATTGGAAGATAATGTAAAAATCGTAATTGTTGAACTTGGAGCCAATGATATCTTGCGCCTTCAACCGGTTGAAGACATGAAGAAAAACCTCAGCATGATCATCGAAAAGGCTAAGGGAAAAGGCGCAATTGTGTTGCTTGCGGGAATGGAAGCGCCGACGAATTCAGGCGTAGCATATCGCAAAGCCGTTCACGACGCGTTTCTTGATCTGGCGAAAGAGCATGAAGTTACGCTCATACCGTTTTTTTTGGAAGGGGTGGCAGGAATAGAGACGCTCAATCAACGTGATGGCATCCATCCAAATATCGATGGCACACAGCTCGTTGCGGAAACCGTTTACAAATATCTGCGCCCTCTAGTTGAATAAAAAATGGATACACCCTTTGCTTTTCAATAGAACTTGAATGCTTGGGCAAGAAACAACTGTCAAAGATAAGCTCTTTTGAGATTGAGAAGGACAAGCTGGATCGCAAGAAGTCTCAAACTGTCCGCATAGCAAGTACCAACTCTGAAACTGTGACCTACAAGCAGCGCACAGCAGCCACAGTCAACAAAGCGCTAAAATTGCTATCGAGGATTTTCAAATTCGCTAAGATGAAACCGAATCCTTGTCTGGAAGTTGAAAAGCTAAGAAGCGAAACCAAACGTAAGAGATGGCTTAGACCAGATGAAGAAGCGCGATTGATGCAGGAATTAGAAAGCCGTCCTCATCTCAAAACCGTTGTTTTATTAGCTTGGCATCGAAGAGTAACAGTTCACGAACTCTAAAGTAGCCTCTCAAAAGCGATTCTTTGATTTTCGTTAAGAGTCGTATAAACCGAATGATGAATTATTTTAATTTGGGAGCATTTATTTATTGTGCAATAGTAATTTGATTCTTTGAAGCGTCTTATCTATTAAATTCTTTGCGATGCAATACCAGGAGTCTCATGAGCTACCAATTCGCCAGACGACAGAAGTCGGGAGATCGAAGCCCCGGTCTTTCAGCAATGACTGTATTGCGAGCTTTCCTCTTACTGCTGCTGGCGGCGGCGGTCCCGCTCCTTCTTTCAACCCGCTTGATGCGATCCTCGCTGGCAAGCGAGCCGGCGTCCGCCCCATCGCCAAGGAAAGCCGAGATTGCCGGTCAGTATGGCAAGCTGCCGCTCAGCTTCGAAGGGAATGAAGGGCAGGCTGACCCTCAGGTCAAGTTTATCTCGCAGGGTCCCGGGTATGAGTTGTTCCTCACCGCAACGGGCGCTGTGCTGACGTTGCGACAACCTCGTCCGCAAGCCGGTCAATCCAAGCTGCCGGCACCGACCGAAATGGGGCCGGGTACTCAACCGCCCAACGCTTCCGTGCTGAGACTGAAGATGATTGGCGCAAACCCGCAGGCGCGCGCTCAGGGGGAGGAACCACTGCCCGGGAAGATCAATTACCTATTTGGCAGTGATCCTCAGAAGTGGCACGTTAACATCCCGACCTACCGGAAGGTGTATTACACAGAGATATACCCCAAAATTGATCTGGTTTACTACGGGAATGGCACAGAGCTGGAGTTCGACTTTGTCGTGGCACCGGGCGGCGATGTACGAGCGATCAGATTCAAGGTCGAAGAAGCCGACCGGATGACGCTCGACGAGGCGGGCGATTTGCATTTAGCCGTCAAACAGAGCGAAATTACTTTGCGCAAGCCGGTGATCTATCAACTGACCGATCAGGGTGATCGCCGTGAAGTGAAGGGCAAGTACAACATTAAAGGCAAAGAAGTCCGCTTCAAGACCGGGGCGTTTGACGCGCAAAAGCCGCTCATCATTGACCCGGTGCTCTCCTACTCCACGATGCTGGGAGGGGGCAGCCACGAATATGCATCCGGGATTGCCGTGGATTCATCAGGCAATGCGTACATCACCGGCTACGATCAATCGGGGGGCTTCCCGACGACTCCCGGCGCGTTTGAAACCAACGGCTCGTTCTTCAGCAATGCCTTCGTGACCAAGCTCGACCCGACCGGGAGTACTCTCGTCTACTCGACCTATCTCAATGGCTACGGCTTTACCACAGGGACCGCCATCGCCGTGGACTCGTCGGGCAATGCTTACGTCACCGGCAGAACGAACGCGAGCGATTTCCCCACCGTGAATCCTTTCAGAAGCAGCACGACTAACTTCTACAAGAGTTCCGACAGTGGGGGGCACTGGAACAGTCAGGTGATCGGCGCACCAGACGGGGTGGTGAATGTTCTCGCCATTGACCCGCTCACGCCCAACACCATGTATGCCGGAATGGGTCAGACTGGTGCGGGCGGCATTCATAAAACGACCGATGGCGGCAACACCTGGGCGGCTCTGAACACCGGCCTGACCAATGGCTTTTGCACAGTGCTCGTAATAAATCCGACGACGCCGCCGACGCTTTACGCGACTCTTGGCACGAATGGGTCATCAAATATCGGTCTCTACAAAAGCACTGACGGGGGGAGTAATTGGACGATACTTACAAACGGCTTGAGCGGCGTGAACGTGAGAGCACTGGCAATTGATCCTTCGTCGCCGAACACCGTGTACGCAGGCGCGTCATCTGTGGGTGTGTACAAGAGTACAGACGGCGGCGCTTCCTGGGTGAATTCCAGCTCTGGCATCACTTTTGGAGGGGCCAGCGCCATCGCCGTTGATCCGGTGACACCTCAGACCGTTTATCTGACGGCTGGCGGCGGCGGCGTCTTTAAGAGTACGAACGGCGGCGGCAATTGGGCGCAGACGAATAACGGACTCACGACAACACTAGTTCGCACGCTGAACATTGATCCTGCCTCGACAGTTTACGCCGGCACGTCGGGCGGGGGTGTTTTCAAGAGCACAAACGGCGGTGCCGACTGGACTGCGGTGAACAACGGCATCTCCGGCTACATTCAGGTCAGTTCACTGGCGCTCAGTCCCTCTGCGTCTTCGACACTCTATTTAGGCACCGGAGACGGAAGGATGTATAGAACCACGGACGGCGGAAACAACTGGACCAAAGTCTATGAGACATTGACGCGGACCAGCTTTACTGCCATGGCGATCCACCCGGCATCAGCGTCGACAGTTTATGCAGGAGCATACATCACCGGCGGCTCGCTTAATGATTATGAAGCGTTCGTCACCAAGCTGAACGCGACCGGCTCCGGTCTGATTTATTCAACCTACCTGGGCGGGAGCGGCGACGACTTCGGCAAGAGCATTGCGATTGATGCGGCTGGCAATGCGGTTGTTGTTGGCGAAACCGCCTCATCAAGCTTTCCCACGCTCAATGCTTTCCAGTCTGCTCTGTCCGGCACCAATGACGCATTCGTCACGAAGTTCAACCCGACGGGCAATGCGCTGGTATATTCGTCTTACTTGGGTGGCAGTGGCACGTTTGACAATGCCAACGGCGTAGCAGTTGATGCAACTGGCAGCGCGTATGTCACGGGAGTTACTAACTCGGCCAATTTTCCCACGCTCAACCCGTTTCAGGCGACCCTCGGAGGCAGTGATGCCTTCGTGACCAAGATAAACAGTGGCGGGGCGCTCGCCTACTCCACCTTTCTCGGAGGCGGGGATGGGGATATCGGCTGGGGGATAGCGGTCGATAGTGGAGGCAACGCCTATGTCACGGGTCAGGCCGGTTCTAATTTCCCGCTCGTCAATCCGATTCAGCCGACCAATGTCGGCTGGGACGCTTTTGTCACCAAGCTGAACGGCGCAGGTTCCGGTTTAATCTATTCGACCTACCTCGGTGGCTCCGGTTCGGATATTGCGCGTGGCATTGCCATTGATTCGGCGGGCAACGCTTACGTGACCGGTACCACGGGCTCGACAGATTTCCCGGTCATGCCCGGGTCGCTCAGGACCAAAAGCCCTTTCTTTCGGTCGCTAGATGGAGGCGGCAATTGGAACAACGAAAACTACGGGTTGAAGGGTGACAACGTCACTGCCCTTGCTGTGGACCCGGTCAACCCGTTAACCATTTATGCAGGGACCTATGGCGGTGTCTTCAAAAGCACGGACGGCGGGCAAAGCTGGGGCGCAATCAACAGCGGGCTTGTGCGACCTGATGTCGTCGAACTGGTCGTTGATCCTATAACGCCGTCGACAGTATATCTGGCTGCCAGCTTTTCCGATTTCAATAATAGCCGCGGCGTTCATAAGAGCACGGATGGGGGCAACACCTGGATCGCCGCTAACTTGGGTTTGAATAATACGGATATGCTGTCACTCGCCATCGATCCGGTAACGCCTTCCAACCTCTATGCAGGCGTCTATGGCAGCGGCGTTTTCAAGAGTACCAACGGCGGCAAAACCTGGGCGATTCAGGCCAGCCAGACGTTTGCGTTCATTCAGGTAATCGCCGTTGATCCCTCTACGCCAACCACCGTTTACGCGGGCGCTGACAGTTCCCCCGGAGGCGCTTTCAAGTCCACCAACGGCGGGATCAATTGGCAAAGGATTAATAATGGCCTGCTCGGTGACTTCGTTTACAGCGTGACGATAGAGCCACAAACTCCAACGACCATCTACGCGAGTACCAACCAGGGGATATTCAAGAGCACCGACGGCGCGGCCAGTTGGGCGCCCTTCGCTTCAGGCTTCAGCGGCTCGATCATCATCGACCCAGTTACGCCAACCACGCTTTACGTGACGTCCGGCGGCCTCAACGGTGGTCTGTTCAAGAGCACAGACGGGGGTACTAGTTGGGCATCGGCAAACCGAGGGCTGACGTTCCCATTCGTTTCGTGCGTCGTCATCAACCCGCTGACGCCGGCGAAGATTTACGCGGGGGTGAACGTATACCCGCTTGACGATGACGCCTTCGTCGTTAAGCTCAACCCTTCGGGCACCGCTCTGCTCTATTCGACCTATCTCGGCGGCAATCGTGCCTCTGGCGACTCATTCTATCTAAACGACGAGGGCAATGCCATCGCGGTGGATTCAGCGGGGAACGCTTATGTCGCCGGAGCAACTCGCTCGCCCGATTTTCCTGTCACCCCCAATGCCTATCAACCGTTCAACCGCGGCTTCACCGACGCCTTCGTCTCGAAACTGACGATGTCCTACATCATCAGTGGTCACGTGCTGGACGCGAACAATGCCCCGGTGAGCGGCGCGAGCGTCGTTGTGGATGATGGTGTCTCCCTGAACTCTGTGGTAACGGAGAGCGATGGCGCTTACCAGTTCGTGCGCCTGCGCGAGGGCGGGAACTTTACGGTCAGCGCCGCGAAACCTAATTTCAGCATGACGCCACCGTCGCAGAGTTTCACCAACCTACAGAGCAACCAGACGGTCAACTTCATTGCCACTCCGACGAACGCGCCTTTCTATACCATTAGCGGCCACGTCACCAATAATAGTGCTCCGCTCGCCGGCGTAACCGTAACCCTGAGCGGCTCGCAGCCGGGTGTCACGACGACCGACAACAATGGGGCTTTCTCATTCACGCTCGCCGGCGGCGGCAACTATACCCTGATGCCTTCGCTGCAGGGCTTCATCTTCACACCACCAAGTTGGACCTTTACCAACCTGAGCGCGGACCAGACTGCAGACTTCGCAGCGACACGCCAGAACTTCATGGTGACGAGCGCCGACGATCACGGACCAGGGACGTTGCGGCAGGCAATCATGGATGCGAACGCCACCCCCGGCCTGGACACGATCGTATTCAACATTCCGGGCACCGGGATTCATACCATCAACCTGCTGTTGGCACTGCCGGAAATTATCGACCCGGTCGTGATCGACGCAGCCACACAGCCCGGCTATGCTGGCACGCCTCTCATCGTACTCGATGGGAATGGGACAAACGCCAGTGCCGGCTTCAGGATCAATGCCGGCGGCAGCACCATTCGCGGGTTCGTCATCAACCGGTTTAACTCGGGGTCGGGGATCCAACTTTTCGGCGGCGGCGGCAATGTGATTCAGGGGAACTATATCGGCACGGACGCGACAGGGACTGTGGGTCGCAGAAATAACAGCGGTATTGGGATCGGCAACTCCTCAGACAACCTGATCGGCGGCACCGGTCAGGCGGCGCGCAATGTCATTTCCGGAAACGGGTTTGACGGGATAGGGATGAACGGTTCGGGAAACCGGATTGAGGGGAATTATATCGGCACGAATGCGAGCGGCACGGCGGCGCTGCCAAACGGGAGCAACGGCATATGGATTGTCAATGTTGAGGGCTCTCCGAGCACCAATAATACGATTGGCGGAACGGCGCCTGGCGCCGGCAATCTCATTTCGGGAAACCAGCGAGGGGTCGACTCCTTTGCCTCAGAAATCGTGATTCAGGGGAACCTGATCGGCACGAACGCGACCGGCACGGCGGCGATTGGCAATGACAGAGGCATTTCGGTGGAAGGCACCAACAACCTTATCGGCGGGACTGTTCCCGGCGCCCGCAACATCATTTCAGGCAACGCTCTCGGCGTCGCAGTTTCCGGTATGCAGAATCGGGTTCAAGGCAATTTCATCGGCACAGACATCACCGGCACGGTGGCGCTCGGCAATACTTCCGGCGGCGTGTCGGCATCAGGTCACGCGCTAATCGGCGGGACCACCCCTGAGGCGCGCAATATCATTTCCGGCAATGGCAGCGCCAATGTTTTATTGGGCTACAATATAAGCGGTGATGACGGAGCCACAGTGCAGGGAAACTATATCGGCCTCGACGTGACGGGAAGCGTTGCTTTGGGAAACACGGGCTTTGGCATCCACACTTACGAATCGAATAATCTGATCGGCGGGACGGCGCCTGGTGCCGGCAATGTGATCTCGGGCAACGGGGTGGGCGTACAGATAGGCGGCAGCACCTCAGCAACCCTCACCGGGAATCTGGTGCAGGGTAATCTCATCGGTCTGAACGCCAAGGGCGATGCGCCGCTGCCAAACCTCTTGGATGGCGTTGCCCTCTCCAACGCTTCCGGCAATACAATCGGCGGCGAAGGCAGTGCGAGCAATACCCTTGCTTTCAACGGCAGGAATGGGGTCAGGGTTTGGTCAGGCACAGGCAATCCGATTCTCCGGAACTCCATCTTCTCCAACGGCGCTCTGGGCATAGACCTCAATGGTGACGGGGTAACGGCGAACGACGCTGGTGACGGCGACGCTGGTGCCAACGATCTTCAGAACCTCCCTATCTTAACTTCGGCAAGCAATAACGGTCTCAGCACATCTATCCAAGGCACTCTCAACAGCGCAGCCAATAGTAGCTTTAGGATCGAGTTTTTCTCGAACACAACTTGCGATAGCGCGGGAAATGGCGAAGGTCAAACCTTCATAGGATCTGTGACCATCACGACCGATGGCAGTGGCAATGTTTCTTACAATACTGCCCTTCCGCTGGTGGTTCCAGCAGGTCAATTTATTACAGCTGTGGCGACTGACTCTTCTAATAACACCTCTGAGTTCTCACCGTGTGTTCAGCTTATCGCTTCCTCGCTCTTCCCGACCAGTCAGAGCTTCAGCTCAGCAGGCGGCAACGGCTCCCTCAACGTAATCGCTCAGGGTAGCTGGACTGCTACCAGCAATGATCCCTCCTGGGTTACGATCACCTCAGGCGGCGGCAATGGCAATGGCACCGTCACCTTCTCGGTCTCCCCTCACTTGGGCGCAAGCCCTCGAAGTACAACGCTGACCATAAACAACGATACTTTCACTGTCCTTCAAGGAGCAGCATTCCCTGACGTGCCGGTAGGTCATCCCTTCTACAACGAAATCGGCAAACTCTCTGCCCGTGGCGTCACGCTGGGTTGCGGCGGCGGCAATTACTGCCCTGATCAAGTGGTCACAAGAGAGCAGATGGCGGCCTTTATTATGCGAGCCAGAGGCGAGTTCAATCCGCCGACGCCTCCCTCACAGCGCTTCTTAGACGTGCCGCCGTTAAACCCCTTCTACAACTTCATTGATCGGCTGGCAGTGCTGGAGATCACGCTCGGCTGTGGCGGCGGCAATTACTGTCCGTCGAGTCCTGTGCTGCGCGAGCAGATGGCGGCTTTCCTCATCCGCGCCTTGCACGAGCCGGGATACGTTCCGCCCGTTCCTCCTTCGCAACGCTTTGATGATGTGTCGGCGTCGAATCCATTTTATGGGCACATCGAAGAAATGGCAGTGCGGGGGATCACACTGGGTTGCTCGGCAAGTCCGCCATTGTACTGTCCGAGCGACACGGTGACGCGGGCGCAGATGGCGGCCTTTTTAGTCAGAGCATTTAATTTATGAGCGTGCTTTAGAGTTTGCTCTGTTGTTCCAATCAGTGAAAACGCCTCTGTAGATAATGCCTACCTTTCTATGGGTGCGCTCTGATGTCTGGACACATTTTATTTGTCAGATTGATTGAGCTCTGAAAGAGCGTTATTCGATAGCCCAGCGCATCGCGCTGGGTGAATCCGCCGAGTTA
>JANMSG010000265.1:0-9951 GCA_031389065.1 Acidobacteriota bacterium
TAATACCCGAATCCGTAACTCCTTCAAGAGATGGAGGCGCGCGACGGCTTCTCGCCATGAGGGTTGTTGGCATGCTGCTGTTGACTGCGGTAATCGTCCCGGCGTTGATTTTTCTTTTGAACAATTTGAAAGTCTTTCAATTGCTGGCAAGTCGTTAGCGCTTCGTGCGGCTAAAGAGGATTGACCGATAGAGGTTTACTCATCAACTCCGAATCGTGCGCACAGATCGCCAAGCAAGGAGCAAGAGGTACAGGTAAATGGGAAAAGTATATGAAGCAATGGAGAGAGCTGAAAGAGAAGAACATCAGCACAACAGAGGCGCGCTACCATTTTCAAATGTCCGCAATCATTCTGTAGGTGAGACTCATGAACCGACAAATCAATTCGATTTTATAGACTATGCATTGAATGCTCTGCCGACAGAAGAATTGACGCAACGCCATCAAGAGACTGCCGCTGCCGCCTTTGCGCGTCGCGCACTGGTCGAACCAAGAAAAGAAGTGACGCTGGATCTGTCGCGCATAGACCCGAATTTAAGCATATTTTTCGATTCCAGTCGCATCGCTTCCGAGCAGTACAACAAACTGGCAATCTCTATGATTTCGGAAAAGGATGAACGACCGCTCAAGAAAGTTCTCATCGCCTCGACGCATCGCGCGGAAGGCCGAACCAGTGTGGCGTTGAACCTGGCATGTGCTTTGTCTCGCGCCAGGCAAAGAGTTCTGCTCATTGATGCAGACCTGCATCGCCCTTCCTTACTGCGCTTTTTAGGCATTGATGCGGAGGTCGGTTTGACCAATGTTATCAAGCAAAATCTCTCGCCGGGCGAGGCGACGATCAAAGTCTTGCCGTTCGGCTTTGACGTATTGCCATCACTCGAACAGATTGAAAACCCCACGGAACTTTTAACCTCTCGCCGATTCCGTGAAGTGTTGACGATGCTGGAAACAGAATACGATTTTATACTCTTCGATTCGTCTCCCTTGCTTCAAGTAAACGAGGCAAATCTGCTGGTTCGAATGACGGATGCGACAATCTTTGTCATACGCGCTGGCAAGACAAGTTCTGCGCAGCTTGGCAAAGCGGTTGCTTCTCTAACGCAGGACCACCTCTTTGGTGTGGTGCTCAATCGGACAGATAGTCGTGCCAACACTGCAAACGGCTGAAGCGGCGGGAAGCAGAGAGTACGGTTATTGGATGAGAGCAAAGGGTTTGGAGTAAGGAAGTAGTGGGATGTGATGATGTCAAAAAATGGTTCAAGGAGTTTTGCCCTGTTGATCTTTGAAAGCCTATTGACGTGCTTATGCGGGATCGCGGCTATCTACATCCGGTTCGGAATAGATGCAATAGGGGTAGTCTTTGATGAACGCGGCTGGCTGAAAATCCTCTTGCTGATGATTGTCGTTCAAGGCTCATTCTATATATCCGACCTCTACGATTTCAGGATGATACGAATCCGCACGGTTTTGTACTTGCGAATCTTCCAGTCCATCGGCTTGGCATCCATTGTTCTCGCCATCATCTTTTACGCGCTACCGCAACTGATGTTGGGGCGTGGTGTCTTTGTGGTCAGCCTGATACTGATGCTTACGACAATGATTTATTGGCGCGTCTTTGTCATGTGGCTCATCGGACACCCGGGTCTTGCCGAACGCGTTCTCATCCTCGGCACAGAGGAAAGCGCTATTAATATTGCGCGTGAAGTATTAGAGCGAAAGGAAGGCGGCTATCAAATTGTCGGGTTCGTAGGCTCTGATCCGAATCTGGTGGGCAAAAGTCTGATTAACCCGCGAGTCATTGGCTTGATCTCTGATCTGGAAAGCATCGTCAGTCATTACCATGTAGACCGTATCGTCGTTGACCTGAAAGAGAGGCGTAAGAACCTGCCGCTCGATTCTTTGCTCGATATACGCCTGCGCGACGGTATCGCCATAGAAGAGTCCGCTTCCTTCTATGAAAGGCTGACGGGCAAAATCAGCCTCGAATTGTTGCGTCCGATCTGGCTTATCTTTTCGACTCATTCACGGTTGACCCGAATGTATAAGCATTGGCGCAGAATGATTGACATGGTTGCTGCATTCACAGGAATCATCGCTTCGCTGCCAATTATGTTATTGACGGCAATCGCCATCAAACTGGATTCAAGGGGACCTATATTCTATACGCAGGAGCGCGTCGGGCGTGGCGACGAGAGATTCAAAATTGTGAAATTCCGCTCCATGAAAACGGATGCAGAGAAGGACGGTCCCGTATGGGCACGCGAATCGGACAATCGCGTCACCAGAGTTGGCCGCATCATTCGCAAGTTACGCATAGACGAATTGCCGCAATTCTTCAATGTTTTACGTGGCGAGATGAGTTTTATAGGACCGCGCCCCGAAAGACCCGAGTTTGTCTTTATGTTGGCGCGCGAAATTCCCTTTTATTCACAGCGCCATCTGGTGAAGCCAGGGCTTACGGGCTGGGCGCAGATTCGTTACCCGTACGGCGCATCGGTTAAAGACGCGATGGAGAAACTGCAATACGATCTCTATTACATCAAAAATCAATCGCCTGTGCTCGATCTGATCATAATTTTTGAAACCGTACGAATTGTCATCTTCGGGAGGGGGGCACGGTAATGTATATCCAGAAGAGTGGCAAGCGGTATGGGGTTTCATTTCGTCAAAGGATGCCACAGGCATCCTGCTTAATTTGTAGCGGAGGGGTTATGAAGAAAATTTCTTTATTGAAATCAGCCAAGGCTGTATCACTGCTTTTTATTGCACTACTGGCAGGCGTTTGTTTCGCGCCTCCGGCGTTGGCGCAGAAACAAACAATGATTGCGCCAGCCAAAGCTGACAGCAACGAGAACGTAGATCCATTTTTCAAAAAAGTGTACAAAGATTTTTATGAAACGTATCGGCTGGGACCAGATGACGAATTGGCGATACGAATTTTAGGGCAGCCCGACTATTCGCTTGAAAAAGCAAAAATCTCTCCGGTCGGTCGCCTCTATCATCCCTTGCTTGGTGACGTAGAGGTCGCAGGGCTGACGGTGGATAAACTGACAGAAAAGCTGACGCTTGATCTAAGCCAGTTCATTATCAACCCCAAAGTCAGTGTGTCGTTGCTGCAAGCCAACAGCGCGAAAGTCGGGGTGATTGGTGATGTAACAAATCCTGGAATCATTGTGATGACTCGACCCATGACGGTTCTCGACGCCTTATCCGCGTCGGGCGGAGTGTCTGATTTCGGCAGCAAGTCCGATGTCACGGTCTTGCGCCAGAGCGGTTATGACCGTCCTCAAATGGTTAAGGTCAATGTCAAACGCATTCTCCAAGGCAAGGCGGACGTCGAAGAAAATATTGCTTTGCAAGCTGGAGACACCATCATCGTGCATGGCAACACGAGAAAGAAATTGAGCCAGTTCACCTCTCTAATGGGCTTCGGACATTTTGTCTCATTTCTGGCAGGACGTTGAGATTTCATTCCTGCGTTCGGGAATCAGTGCCCGATTCAAGAGGGTGACTTGATTATGTTACTTGTGGGTAAAACCGTGATGAAAAAAAGGCCTCAGATGGAACAAACGCCGCTTTCCGTATTTGTACGAGCACGCATGGCGGAGCTCGGAGTTAGCCAATCGGAATTCTGTCGCTTGACAGGGTTTGATCAAGGCTTGCTCTCAAAAGTACAAAGTTCGATGGTGACAAATCTAACACTGGAAAGCGCCCTGCGACTCGCTGTAGGGTTATGCGTTTCTCCCAAAAAAGTTTTTGAACTTTTAGGACGTACGGAACTGCACGACCTGATTGTGACGGCTTACGCGCTTGATATGGCTGACCTGACCAGCCTGAAAGCTGACGGATTGCCAGCCTCTGTAGTTGAAGTGTGCCACATGGCGTTGCGCGCACACTTGCAAAACCACGATCTCGAAAAGATCAAAAAGGCTCTCTACCCGATGGCTGTTGCCCATAGAGTTCATGAGGATCGTGGGATCGGAAGATTTGCTTCGATACGAGGTCGCGATGAATAGCAGGAAATTGCGCTTGATGATTTTGACGCATGGAAGCCATCAGGCTGCGGCAATTGTCGAACGCATACTGGGGCTGCCTTGCGCAGAAGTTGCCGGCATATTTGTCGAAACCGATACTACTCGTCACGATCGCTTGTCGGAAAAGCTCAGGCGTTCGATCCGCTATGATGGTTATGTTGGAACCCTGACAAAATACGCAAAGAAATTAATCAACCTTTCTCGTCAACGTAAAAAGATAGATGCCGGTCCATCGCCAAGTAGTCAGGAACGCTTACGAGATATTGCAGCTGATCACGGCATTTCTGTGCATTTATGCTTGCGCCGCATCGCTGCCGAAAACGATCCCTTTCGCTGTATCCAAAGTTCCAGTGGCTTTGAAGAAGCGAAGAGCAAATTCAGAGTTGCGCGATTTTCTACGCCTGGGAAACCAGCAATCAGTGAGCAAAGGCTGGAAGGGTAAGAGAGAAAGCCATGAGTTCAAATCTGAAAAATATTTCGTCCGCTATGCTTTTTCGACCACAAGCCAGAACTGCGGCATCCGACGAAGCGCCACCGACAAGGTTCGTAGATAACCAGAGATTATCCGAAACCGCAGCGTCAAGCTCAAATAGCAAGGTGGCATTTGCTGGACTCTTCATCTTTACCTTTCTGCTGTATGCGCGACCTCAAGAGATGTTTCCCGAAATCTTCGGCAGTTTTCCGCTGGTCAAGATTGTTTCCATAGGGACTTTGCTCGCTTATTTCGTCGCCAAGCTGACGACAGGTGAGCGCTTCACCGTCTGGCCTCGCGAATTAACCATGATTCTTGCCATCGCTTTGTTAGGCATTGCCTTCACGCCAATCGCCGCATCGCCGCAAGACAGCCTCAACGTCTTATTAGATACTTTTCTCAAAGTAATTATCATCTTCGTGTTGATGATTAATCTGCTCGACACGAAAAATCGGCTGCTTTCGATGATGAATCTTTCGGTAATTTGCGGGTCTGCTCTCTCCGTCTTTGCCATCATCAGTTACATCAACGGCGACTTCATGATTGAAAATAAGCAATCTACGGGCAGAGTCAAGGGCATTGTGAAGGGAATGTTTGGCAATCCAAATGATCTGGCAGTCAGCCTCAATCTCTTGCTGCCACTGGCTGTGGCGTTTGCGCTTTCCAATCGCGGCTGGAAACGAGTCTTCTATTTTACCTGCTCGGCAGTGCTTACGGTTGGCGTCATTGTCACCTTCTCAAGAGGCGGTTTTCTCGGACTGATCGCCGCAGGTGGTGTGCTGTTGTGGAAACTAAGCCGTCGAAATCGCGGGCTGGCGGTACTCGCTTTTGTGCTGGCTACGGGATTCTTTGTCGTTGTGATGCCAGCCGGATATTCGAGCCGCCTGACGACCATCTTCTCTATCGAAGAGGACCGGACAGGCTCGTCTCAAGCGCGCCGTGACCTGCTCAATCGAGCCGTGCAGGTTGCCTCCAATCACCTGGTCATCGGTGTCGGCATGGGCAATTTTCACATCTATTCGATTCGCGAACAGGTGGCGCATAACTCTTATCTGGAGATTGCCGCAGAGCTTGGCGTTGCCGGTTTGATTGCGTACTTGATTTTGATTTTCTCGCCCTTGCGTTCCTTGCGTCGCATCGAGCGCGACACCAGAAATAACCACCGCGGCGCTTTAATCAAAGGTCGGGACGCGCCCGAACACCAAACCTACTATTTCAGCGTTGCCCTGCATGCCTGTTTTGTCGTGTACATCGTTTGCAGCTTTTTCGGGTCTATCCAGTATCTCTGGCATCTCTATTATCTGGTCGCCTACAGCTTGGTGCTCAAACAAATCTACGCCAAAGAGCAGACCCTTGCACAGGTGCAACCTGAAAGAGAGTTGGTCGTTGAGCAAGCTTTGCAAAGCCATCGTTCAACCGGCGTACTGTGGAAACCGCATCAGAAACCGACGGGAAATCGTCATCCAGTTTTGAATCCTTTGAAGGCAACAGAGATTGATTCAAGGATTGAGCGACTCAAGTAGCAGAGGGTTAAGAAAACAGATGAACGTTCTAGTACTCGTATTATTCATCATATCGGTAACGCTGATTGTTTACACATACATCGGCTATCGGGCCTTGCTTTATGTGCTGAACCGCCTGTTTGGTCATCCGATTCGTAAAGCAGAGATTACCCCTCTCATCGCTTTTTTGAAATTCGTTGGCGGTCAGTCACACCTCACCTGGGAGTCGTTGCGTGAATTTCCTTCTCTATCGGAACAAGCCGATTACCAGATGACGGGAGGGAAGTAGATGAGCGCAATGTTATGGGAAGTGGAAGAAACCCCTATGCAGAATCCTCTGCTGGCACCAGGTCAGATACCTGCACAAACCATTGATTGGTCGCGTGAACGTCCGCGTGTACTGCATCTGGTGACGAGTTTCGAGGCAGGTGGAACAGAACGCCAGTTCATAGAACTATTAAAGCGCCTGGACCGCCAGCGTTTTGATATACGCTTGGCGGCGCTACGCATCGAAGGCCCTTTTTATGAAGAGATTGCTTCACAATTCCCTGATGTTCCGGAGTTTCGACTGACCAGTTTCTATAACCGGAATGCCCTCAAACAGCTAGGAAGACTGCAAGCGTTACTCAAACGTGAACGCATCAACATCATTCATACGCATGGATTTTATGATTCATTGTTTGGCGCAATGGCTGGACGATTATCCGGCGCACAGGTGATTGCCAGCCAGCGCCATCTGCAACTTTCCAGTCGCAAGGTTCACGACTGGGGAAGTCGCGCCATTCATCGCCTGGCAGACAAAATCGTTGTGAATTCCGAAGCCATACGCGATTCGATTATCAAAGGCAACCGCACCACAGCCCGCAAAATCATCGTCATTCGAAACGGCTTGTGCGATGCGCTGCATCCTCCAGCTATCAAAGACCTGTCGCTCATTGATATGAATTTGAATGCGGGTGCAAACGACGAACTCAAGGGGCTGGCTCACAACGCCATCTGCTGCGAACTCGGATTATCTGCGCAGACAAAGATTGTCGGAATGGTAGCAAGGTTGGTTGCCGTAAAAGGTCATCGTTACTTTATCGAAGCGGCCGCCCGCGTGGCGCGTGAAGACGAGCGCGTACACTTTGTCTTGGTGGGCGACGGACCGCTCAAAAACGAGATTGCTAATCAGGCGAAGCAACTTGGCATTGGCGAGCGTATGCATTTGCTGGGCGACCGCAGTGACGCACGTCTCCTGGTCTCCTCCTTCGATGTCTCTGTTCTTACCTCTTTAAGCGAAGGTTTACCCAACACGGTCATGGAAGCGATGAGCGCGGCTGTGCCTGTCGTAGCAACCGCCGTAGGCGGCACCACGGAACTTATTACTGATGGGAAAACAGGTTTCTTAATCCCGCCCGCCAATGTTGAAGCCTTAGTAGCACAAATGCTTTTCGTGTTGCGAAACGAATCGCAATGCAAGGTGATCGCACAAAGAGGGAACGACTTTATCAACAGCCAGTTCAGTATGCGCCGCATGGTTGAATCGGTTGAAAGACTTTATGAAGAGGTGATGATCAATCCTGTGGCAGGTAAAACCGCTTGATGAAAATGAGAGGGCAAGGCAAAAAAATTCGCGTCGGCATCGTAGTCGCATCGCTTGACATACTTGGCGGGCAAGCCATAGCCGCAATTCGCCTGCTCGAAGGGCTTTCGCGCACCGAAAACATTGACGCCGAATTACTCCCCATCAATCCACGTTTACCGAAAGCGATGCGTTGGTTGCAGCGCATCAAGTACATTCGCACACTGGTGACCTTTACCTACTACGTCGCAACGTTATTGATAAAACTGCCGCGCTTTGATGTGTTGCACGTCTTTTCTGCCTCCAATTTTTCCTTCTTACTGGCACCTGCCCCTGCTGTGCTGATCGGCAAGCTATATGGCAAGCGCGTCATTTTGAATTATCACAGTGGCGAGGCTCAAGAACACCTTAGGAATTGGCGCAGGACGACTATCCCTGTTTTGCAGCTTGCAGACCGTGTGGTTGTGCCATCGCTGTTTCTCGTCAAGGTCTTCGCAAAATTCGGCGTAGAGGCTGGAGCCATCAACAACACCGTTGAGCTTGCAAAATTCAGGTTTCACGAGCGACGACCTTTGCGCCCGGTGATCCTGGCGAATCGCAATTTTGAAAATCATTACAATGTCGCCTGTGCGTTACGAGCTTTTGCTCTGCTTCAGCAACAGATACCCTCGGCACAATTGATTGTCGCCGGAACGGGCAGCCAACGCAAAAGGCTTCACGATCTTGCCGCAGAGTTAAAGCTGAAAAATATAGAATTCGTCGGCGCGGTAACTCCTGTTGAGATGGCCGGACTATATGACCGTGCAGACATCTATTTAAATTCATCAGATGTGGACAATATGCCGCTTTCCATTCTTGAAGCGTTTGCTTGCGGGTTGGCGGTTGTAACGACGAACGCCGGAGGCATTCCTTATGTGGTGAAAGATAAGCAGAACGGTCTGGTGGTCGAATGCGGCAATCATGAGGCTTTAGCAGTTGGTGTCATTGGCTTACTGGAAAGTCCTGAACAAGCAGAGCGACTGATTTCGCAGGCTCATAACGATTGTCAGAAATACACCTGGGAGGCGGTCGGCTCTCAATGGGTTTCGCTATACGAAGAGCTTGCCGGAAAAGCGGCGGCAAATGCTGCGCCAGAGGCGCACGAAGCAAGACTGGAACGACAAGGGGTTGAAGGCTCCTGATGGACAGCACACCAGGATGTGCGAAGTCAGAACCGGGAGCGGTAGCGACCGGGTGCGGCGTACCAACCCGGGCGCTACCGCTCCCGGTTCTGACATAACGCCAGAGGAAAGAATGCAAGTCAGCGTCGCACAAATTAAGAAACTCCGTGGCAAGTCGTTGCGCGAAATGCGCATGCGAGGCAGGCAGGAGATTGCCAAGCTCAACGAGCGATTGCTGGGGCATGGAACCACCGAGATGAGCGATAGGGAATTGATTCGCGAAATCAATCCTTTTCATTCGCACAGCGGCGGGGAAGGCATTGGCGCGCTCGTTCTCGAACGCATTCGGGTCTCTCTTTCCCCAGAACTTTATGAGCAGAATATTCCTGTACTTCTCCGCTCGCTGCTTTATCGGGAAGAGATTTCATCGCTAGTTTTCAACAGTTTCCCTGAAGAGTATCAAGCGATTATCAAGCGGGCAAATCAGGCAATCAATGGACGTTTTGACCTACTGGGTTTCGAGAATCTCAGTTTTGGCAATCCGATTGAATGGCGACTGGAGCCGACGACTGGCAAGCGCACGGGACTTGATCATTGGAGTCAGATTGATTATCTCAATCCCGATGTTGCAGGAGATAAGAAGGTAACCTGGGAGTTGAACCGTCACGCCCATTTCGTCACCTTAGGGCAAGCCTATTTGCTGACTGATGATGAACGCTTCGCCGAAGCTTTCATTTTGCAAGCCTCGTCGTGGATGGATGACAATCCGCCAAATCGCGGCATCAACTGGACGAGTAGCTTGGAGATTGCGTTTCGCTCCATCTCCTGGTTATGGGCCTTGCATCTGTTTGCAGAGTCGCCTCATCTCTCATCAAGATTTGTGACACGGATGCTGAAATTTTTGGTGGCGCACGGGCGGCACATTGAATCCTACCTGTCGCATTATTTCAGCCCGAATACTCATTTGACTGGTGAAGCGCTTGGCCTTTTATATCTGGGAACGGCGCTGCCGGAATTGGGCAGAGCAAGCGCGTGGCGACAAACAGGTCTCACAGTTCTGCTTGAGCAACTGCCGATTCATATTCGCCAGGATGGCGTTTATTTTGAGCAATCATCTTATTATCACCGCTACACAGTCGATTTTTATATACACCTGCTGGCGCTCGCAGAGACAGGAAACTGGGTGCTTCCAGCAGAAATGAAACAGAAGCTTTCCCTGG
>JANMSG010000279.1:0-6061 GCA_031389065.1 Acidobacteriota bacterium
CCCTTGAATCTCTACCGTCCCGGTTGCGAAGGTCTCAAGGGATTGGGATAGGTAACGTACTCCTTCTTTCTCTTGTTTTTCATCGGCCTTGCGATGTCTGAGACGCACGGGATAGTTTTTGGAGGGGCTATTGGGCATAGGAAATTGGATAATCACTTCGCCTTCCGATTCCGCTCCCTTCATATTTTCAAAAGGCGTGAAAGAAAATTTCTCGTCAATCCCGAATTCTCCATTCTTATCTCTATCCACAAAAATGAAAGAAGGCTGGCTGGCATTTTGAATCAACAGGAGTTTGTGACCAGGCTTTTTGAAATCTGACCACTTCAACTCGCCGGCAAAAACTTGAGCATCTTTTGAAACCAAGGTCGGCAATTTACTTTTATCATCCTCCATTGCCGTAGTGCATTTTACCGAAATCACCGGGCGGTCCGCAATGAGTTGGGAATCGAGTTTGCCAGTATATTGAATCTCTTTTTGAGTAGCAGATGAAGCGCTTTGAAGCGCGAGAAGGAAGAAGATGAATACCACAAGTCTCGTCATGAACATCCCTCCAGAGTTTTTATCAAATCAGAAAAGACCGGATGCGTAAGATCAGTGAGCCCATCCGTTTTATTAATTTGGTTCGAGCAAACCTATTTATTGACTTTCGCGGTGAGAACGACGATCAAGCCTTTGTCATCCATGTAAGCTACACCCTGACACGCGAGGCTGTCTTGGAGGCGCTTGATCTCCGGTACGTACAAAGGGTCATCGGCCTGTTGACCAGAGACCCCCGTCATCGTCAGCGGCAAGCCCTGCCAATTGCCGTATGTCGGAAAGTGTTCGTCGAGCAATCTTGCTATTTGCATACTTTCAATTTGCGCCAGCAACACCGGCATATCGTCTATTCGCTCAGTATTTATGGTAAGTTTCCGGGTCGTTGCGAGAGCTTACCTCAAATCTCAAAATCTCAATCAGAAATGAGCCAAGTATGGGTTTACATTTATTGAAATTTTATGGCTATCAAAAAATAGGTTGGGATTGCATATTTCGTTCCAAAATCTTCGGGATTCACGTCCGACTGAGCAACTTCGCAATACCTTGAAGAGCCATCTTTTTTTAGGTATGGCATCATATAGGTCAAAATGTAAGTGTCTGTGTTTAAGGGAATTGAGAGTTCAGGCTTACCTCCTCGAAAATCTTTTAGAGCGAACTCTTTTTGATTGATGGCAACCTTGTATGCTTTTTGTTTGGAAAATCCGTTGAATTGAAAGTCAAACTTTACCAGATTATCCGATGTTACTTTGGTCAAAACGCGAAAGATAAATTTATCGCTTTTAATCTTGAAATAAGCATCTTCTTTTGAATCGAAAACAACTTCTGTTTTCGATAATTTCCCGCGCACAAATTCTTTGATAGAAATTTTGAAGTCTTTATCTTTCAAATCATTTCCAGAAAATGTCATTTTCTCTAGACCAATGTTTTCAAAATAAAGAAGGCTCTGCAAATCAACATTTTCCGAGCCAAATTCAGTTCGCATTTTTATATCGGATTGGGCAAAAGTATCTGAGACTAACAAAAACGAAGCCAGTAAAAGTAAAAGTAAATTTTTCATAATTTTATATTTTCCAGGTTATTATTTTCCTGCTTTTCTGTTGTTGGAACAGAAAAGCAGGAACGCGGAGTTATTTATTGACTTTCGCGGTGAGGACAACGATCAAGCCTTTATCGCCCATCGTGGTTGTGCCGACGACGACTTTCTCGCCTTCGCGCAGACTGACAGGTGAGGTGAAACCGACGTTTTGATATTGAATCGGAGAATTCGCTGCGCCGATAACAAGCGGTATCCGCAAACTGAATTGTAAATTCCCAATTTGCACAGTCGTTCCGGCAGAGGTAGAAGAATCCAACCTTATATGACTAATATTATAGGTATAAAAAATCTGATTACCGGCAGGAACGGAGATATTGAACAATTTCGATTCCACCACACCGTTATTACTCACTCCCTGACCACCTTCTTTGGTTCGATGAGTCGAAGTGAACATCAGGCTATAATTTTTGTATTTGAGGGTTGACTGCATCTGTTTGACTACATCGTTTAGGTCCGATGTATATTCTTCACCTTGAGCAGCGGTGTTGGAAGCGATAAGAACTTGAATACGAAACTCTATATCGGGGCGTGGCGCTTGCGGCGTATCGAGTCGCTTAATCGCCTCTTCTATCGCCGCTATATTTTCAGGGAAATCTCTCACGGTGAGGGTTTTGAACTCATCGCTAAACTTCATTTGAGCGCCTTTGAATCCACTGCCAAGACTAGAGACAGCGTGTAATAATGCTGAAGGCTCCCGATACTTCACTTCAAACACCTTGCCCTTAAAACCTTTTTCACTAACAAAATCAGGTTCTCTTGAAGGCGGCGCAGTGGTTGTGCTTACCGTAGGTTGCTGCCGACCGGTAACCGAGCTTGCCTGTATTGTAGCAATTCGCGGTTGAGTTGCCGGAGTAACCGAAGGCTCTTGCGATGCCAAAGCAGGCGCTACTTGCGCGGTTGGCGTTGAAGCCACTGCTACAGGTCGCGATGGCACGATTCGTGAGGCTGGCGATGGCGTTGATTGCATAACAGGTACAGGAGCAATTTGCGCGGCTTCAATTGTCGTCGCGACTGGCGATTGTGACGATGCTGTAGGAGCGATTGGCACGGTCGCTTGAACCACTGGATGCGCTGGAACCTCTGTAGTTGCTGTTTCCGGTTTTACCTGCTTCACAATCGGAGCTTTTCGTGACTTTGCCGTCGCAGGTTGTGGTTGCTGACCAAATACTGACAAGACCAGCATCATTGTTATAGCGAAAATTACTAATAGTTTTTTCATTGTTACTTTCTCCTAATCTGTATCTGTTTTTGATGATTGCGAATGATCCGCTTTCGGGGCAAACCAGATGATGCGAATATTGGGATCGCTCGTTTGAAACTCCATTCGCGTGGTATTTACAGGAAACGTCCAGCCTTCAAAAAACCAAGTGTTTATTGAATGTTTATCAATCGAACTCTCGGCGATTTGATCAAAGTTCACGCTCTCTTCTACCTTTATGATTGGCGGGATAGCTTTCAACTCTTTTTCACGTTTAGGCTGCAAGCGTCTCGGTTTATGGGCCACAAGATGCAAATTTTTCAACTCATCTTTGTTCGTTTTCGGACTCGGTTTTTCTTCTCTTTGCTCTTGCTGATGCTGTTGTTGTTCTGGTTTATCTTGGGTAATTATCAAGTCCGTTGAATCACTCTTTGTCTTTCCTGAGTTGAGGTAAAACGCGAGCGCGCCAATCAGAACCAACATCGAGATGGCCATTGCCCAGGTTGGATTCCAAGTCCAGCGCTCGGTTAACCGTTGAATCAAAGTAGGGCGCGTCGGTTTACGCTCAATCTCCTGCATCACGCTTTGCTTCAAATCAACATAGAAGGCGTTATCAAATTCAGGCGGAGCAAAGGTTCGCAACCAATTCTGGCTCTCGCCGTATTGGCTCATTATTTGCGAGCAATTCTGGCAATCGTTCAAATGTAGGGACACCGCATTCATAGCCCCTACATCAAGGTCGCCTTCAACAAACAACGGAATCAATTTTTCTATGCGCCTGCAATTCATAATTCAAATCCTCTTTTCAGTGTCGGGCAGCGAATCAATCTCCCTGTCGCTCGCACTCCCCTTCTCCCTATCTCCTCTTCACCACTTCACACGGGTTAGCACTCGCTCACGAAATTGTTTTATCTTGGCGCGGGCTGAACTGATCTGTGACCGCACAGTCGCTTGACTTGAACCAAGTATGCACGCCACTTCTTCTGTCGTCAGCCCTTGCAAATCTCTCAGCACAATCGCTTCACGCTCTTTCTTGGATAGCGATTGCAGGGCATCTATAATCAAAGCTCTCTCCTGCGAAGCGATGGCTGCGGCTTCTACGTCATCAGGGCTTGCAAGGCTGTCGAAATTACCAAGCTCTTTCTCGACTTCAAACGATATGAACTGTCCTGCTGCGCCACGCTTTCGCGCAATGTCTCTGCAAGCGTTCACGGTGATTCGATACAGCCAGCCCGCAAAATCCTGATCCTGCTTATAGCTTTTCAAATATCTGTATGCCTTCAAGAAAGTTTCCTGCGCCGCGTCTCGCGCATCTTCTTGATTGCCTAACATTCGCCAGGCTATTGAAACGACTTTACGTTGATAGCAATTGATGAGTTGCTCGAATGCAACCGTATCGCCGGCTTTTGCTCGTTCGACAAAGCCTACAATAGACGCGCTGCTTTTTTCTTCCGCGCCCTCGCTGACACCAAAGCTGTTTGCCATCAGAGCTATTTCGCTAACCTCGCCGGTCATTTTTTGCCTTTCTTGCAGTCTCATAAACTACTACTCGTAAAAACTGAGAAGCGTTGAGATAAAAATTTTACAGAATTCTACTGATCGAAAAATGCTCTTTTGATAAGGGATTCAAACGCGAGAGGTTACAGTGGGTTCTTTTATTGTCGAGTCTCTTCGTAGAAAGGCAAAAACAACTATTCCAAATACTCTTCACCGACAGCGTCAATCTTAGCGACGCGGCGGCGATGGCGGTCTTCCGTCATTTCGGTTGCCACCCAGACTTGGACAATTTTCGCCATCATTTCGATAGAAATCATTTTGCCACCAAGTGTCAAAACATTTGCGCCGTTATGTTCACGGCTATTTTTTGCAGACGCTTCGTCGTAACACATCGCAGCGCGAACGCCCGGCACTTTATTCGCTACCATGCAGGAGCCTATGCCTGCGCCATCTATCATAATCCCCAGCTCACAAGTACCTTTCGATACTGCACGCGCAACCGTGTGGGCGTAATCCGGGTAATCAACAGCATCTGTCGAATGACAACCGAAGTCCTGATATTCGTGCCCCAAATCTGCGAGCACACGCTTGAGTTCCTCTTTCATCTCGAAGCCGCCGTGATCTGCGCCTAAAGCGATGCGACGACGATGGGCGGCGATTCTGCGTTTCGCTCTTTCGAGGGAGATGCCGCGCTCGCGAACAATGTCTTCCGCAAGCGCAGTAAGTCGTGCATGTTCATCAATGCGTATGGTATCGCCCGATGATGCCGAACGCACATCTTGCTCAGTGATTACGGCTTTGCCTCTTTCATCTATTAAGCTCATAAGATTGTGGATTGTAAATTTTGGATTTCGGTTTGTCGAATTGAATTTGCCTGTGAGTGATTCTGCAAGAGAAGTATCGCGCTACCTTGAATAGATTCCTTCCAAATTGCAAGAGTGAGCAAAAACGAATGCAAGAAAATAATCCAAAATCCAAAATCCAAAATCTGCAAGCGTTGACAGTTTGCGTAAGCGTTGCGTATATTGCCCACTTCATCAAATCAATTTTGCAGGCAAGGAGAAAAAGATGACAGCCAAAAGCCCCGCTTCTTTCATTAACGATCCCGGTCTTGAAGTGTTAATAGACGAATCACAGATTCGAGACCGCGTTCGTGAGATGGGAGAACAAATCACCAAAGATTTTCAAGGCAAAAATCTACACTTGATCGCCGTACTCAAAGGCGCTTGTCTTTTTCTTTCAGATTTAATTCGGAACATAGACTTGCCACTCACCATTGATTTCATAGGCATTTCGAGTTACGGCGCATCCACGAAATCTTCAGGCGAAGTGAAAATCACTAAAGATTTGGACAAAAGCCTTTTGGGCAAAGACATCCTCGTCGTCGAAGACATCATTGACACGGGATTGACATTGAATTATTTGATGAACATCTTTCAATCACGCGAAGTAAATTCTATGAACATCGCCGCTTTGTTAGATAAACCCGATCGCCACGAAATCGAAGTTGACGCAAAATACATAGGCTTCACAATTCCGAATCATTTTGTGGTTGGCTATGGATTAGACTTCGCTGAAAAATATCGCAACCTACCATTCATAGGAGTGCCGAGAGACCCGGACGCTTTTGTTCAAACGAGAGTCTAAAGACTTTTATTTGCAACTCTAGAAAAGTTTGGAGTACCGCCTTGAGGCGGAATTTCCCGGCTTTGTAATCTTCCGCCTCAAGGCGG
>JANMSG010000299.1:0-4249 GCA_031389065.1 Acidobacteriota bacterium
CCAAACGACACGCGCCAAAGCCTAAATCCAGAGGCTCGTGAACGTCTGCCCGCGATTCCATCAACACGTCACGTCCGCAAATCCCTGCGTCCGCTACGCCGTATTCAACATAAACAGGAACATCGCCAGGCTTGACGAAAATAAAGCTGTAACGCGCGCTTTCATCTTCGACTAAAAGTTTGCGCGACAAAAGAGCCGCCTCAGACACGACGATGCCAACGCGAGAAAAGTATTCGAGCGCCGCGTCTTGTAAACGACCTTTTGCTAATGCGATTGTCAGCATAATCAAACAGTGAATAGTGAACAGTGAATAGTGAATAGTGAAGGCACTCTCCAATTAGTGACGAGAATCAGAAATAAGTTCCACCACTGTTCACTATTCACTGTTCACTATTCACTTTAATTTTGCGTCCCTCTTGACGTAAACGTGTCGCTTCTTTAAAAGCGCCAACGACATCGCCATCCGCTTTCAACTCGATCGCGTCTTCGATCTGCGATTCGATTGCGTGTTTCAACTTCGGGGCGAGCAATTGCGCCAGCCAATCGAGGCAAAGCGAAAACCCAACGGCGGGTTCGGCGGCACCGAAATTTTCTAGCAGACGGTCATATCTGCCGCCGCGACCGAGAGCTGAGCCCAAGCCTGGTGCGTATATTTTGAAGGTCAAGCCGGTGTAATAATCGAGGCCGCCAACGTCGCCCAAATCAATGTCTATGTGCGCGTCTATGCCTAACTCTTCGGCGATTTGATAAACCCGCTCAATATCATCGAGCGCGGCGACAGATTTTTCATTGGTCACAGGTTGGCGCGCTTCGGCGATGATTTCGCGTTTCCCGGCAAGAGCCGCCAGTTTACAAAACGCCTGGCGAGCCGTTTCATTGGCATAAGGCTTTAGAAAATTGTTAATCTGCTCGGTCTCTTTGCGGTCAACCAATTCGCGCAAACGTCGGCGATTTTCTTCATCGAACTTCAAGTTTTCGGCTATGCCGTTGAAAAAATCTACGTGGCTCAAGGTGATGGTAAAGCCTTCGAGTCCGAGTTTTTTCAAGGTTTCAATGACCATGACGATGACTTCGGTATCTGCTTCCAGACGATCTGACCCTATGTGTTCAAGACCGATTTGATGAAATTCGTATTGCCGACCGGCGCGCGGTTCGTCCCAACGAAAGACTTCGCCCGAATACGAAAGACGAATCGGGCGCCCGTGATTACGGAATCTTGTGGCGATGGTGCGAGCAACAAGCGAAGTCATATCTGGTCGCAGCGCCAGCAGTTTTCCATCACCCCCTGTGAAGCGATAGGTCATCTCCGCCTGCTCTTTTCCCATGCCTAAAGCGAAGAGGTCTGCATAATCGAATATCGGCAGGATGATTTCCGTATACGACCAGCCTGCGAAGACCTCCATCGCTTGTCGTTCAATCCATCTGCGCAGACGCACCTCTGCGTCGAAGATGTATTGCACGCCCGGCGGAATTTTTGAAAGTGATGATGACATAGCAACGAACTCGCACGCATACGAAACAGGAAACCTAACACACGGCTGCATTGCGCATCAACTAAGGAGGCAGGCGCGAAAAAGATTACTGTTTACTTCTCGCCAAAGCTTTTTACAATAAAACTGCTTTTCTGCGAAGGCCTTAATTTTATATGAATATCTGTTGCGCCGGTGAAAGAAATTAACGACGAAACCTCAGGAATGCCTTCTTGAATCAATCATTTCGTGGTCCCGAGCCTTCAAGTTTGTACAGCAAAACCAGCCAGAAAAGTCTAAAGCCTAGCGTTCGCATTGTCGAAAACGACTGATTTTATAAGGAGAATTTGATGAGCATAAAATGTAGGTCCTGTGGTTTAAACAATTGGGACACCGCCAATATTTGCAGAAGATGTAATTCTCCGATCAGCGCGCCGGTCAATGTAGCGCCACCACTGCCGCCACCGCCCTTGGGGCAGCCTCATGTACAGCCGCAATTGCAGAGACTCGGTTATCAATCGCAACCCGGTTATCAAAATCCTTCGCCGTATCAAAATCCGGGTAATTCAGCATTTCAAAATCAGCAGCCACAGCCAAATAATCAGCAGCCGGCGTACCCTAATATTGGGCAGTCGTACTCCAATAATCCGAATCAGGCGCAGTCAACGAATCCAGGTCAACAGGTTCCCTTACCTATAAACAATCCCTCGCAGCCCAACACTTCGCCCTATTTACCGAAACCACCGCAACAATTTACTCTGAATCGTAATGGCTCGTCTGCTTCAAATCATCAGCCTTATCAAAATTATCCAAGACCAGGCAATCAACCGTTTGCCCACACGCAGCCTTATCCGAATTATCCGAATCCAAATCATCCGTACACACAGCCTTATCAAACAGGTTCGCCATATGTAAGCAATTCGACATTGCAAAACACACAGCCTTATCAAACGGTATTTCCGCCACCTCAAGCCTTTCATTCGCCTTATGCGCCCAGACCTTTTGCGCCGCCGCCGTTTTCATCATCGCGATCTTCCGTCGGTCCTGTGATCAAAATTTTTCTTGCGATTCTCGTGGTCGGCGCGGTCGTCGGTTTTGCAGTGCTCAGAGCTTTTGTGAGTCGCGAAAGAACTGAGTCAATCGGCAAAGAAGCTCTGACAGTGAAATACCTCAAACTACCGAATCAGGATTCTGAATCAATAGAGGGGATACGCGAAAACATCCTTGTCTATATAGGAAAAGATCGTGATTCAAAGTTCGGCTACGAAGAAGTAAGAAGGCAGCTTTTCAGAGGCGTTGATGACATTGAGTACGACCAGGCGAAAGGCGAAGTCTACTTTTACTTGTCGGATTGCTCGGCGGGGCAATCAAGTAGTATGCAAAGCACGATTGCAAATTTCGCCACCGATCCGTCTCGCGCGGTTTATGGCGAAGAGTTAAAAAATTCCAAGCGTTTATCCAACGGCTCTGCCAATCTAGGCGGAGCGAACAAGTGTCCGTTAATGATTCCTATCAACAATGTAAGACTCAATCCCTACGCCAATTTGGAATTAAAATTTTCAACCGCGGTTTATACAATCTCTGTGCAGGAGTTGGGCGACTATTTGTCGGACAAGAGTATTTACGGCGGACCGATGCGAATTTTCTCGAAAGACAGAGTTCAAAGAGAATTGAATGTGTTTGGCAATCACGGCGCTTTCGTAGCCAAGCCCAACGAGCCTTCATTGATGCGGCTTGCAGGAGCGCTCATCAGCGACACGTCAACGTACAGTCAGAATGCGCGTGAGCAGAGAGTTCAAAGCCTGCTCGATTTCGTTACCAGCGAAATCAAGTACGATCAAACAGAAGCCAATTTCAAAGGGGAAATCTTGAAAAGACCGGAAGAAACCTTACTGGCCAGGCGCGGCGATTGCAGCAGCAAAACCATTCTTCTCGCTTCGTTGCTCGAACAAATCGGCGAAGATTATCGGCTGGTTTATTACCTGGACCATATCACTGTGGCAGTGCGGAAAGGAAATTTCGCGAACGCCAACGGTCTCTCTTTTTCACGCGAAAGCGAAACCTGGATGATTGCCGAATCAACGGTTCCGGGCTTTGTCATAGGAGAAACGAAAGTAGAGAATACATCCATCTTTGCCGGCATACAATATGTACAAAAACCAAGCACAAGTAACGAAGTATCCGCCTTCGACGATTTGAAAGAGATTTTCTTCCAGTAGTTTTCCAGCCATACATCAACAACAAAAAGAGCGCGAATCGAAATCAACATCATCTCAATTCGCGCTCTTTTATTTACTGACAAGCAACTCTTTTCAATCAGCCTGGGGCACCAATCTTAAAAGTTGAACCGCGCGCCAAACTGCAACTGTCTGGCAGGTGCAGAGGAGGTGAAAGCGAGCGGTTGTGTAGGTGCAAGACCTCTGATGCCGCGCGCGTTAATGGTCGCAAGCGGTGTTGCGCCTACGACGTTGTTGATGCCTGTGAAGTTGGTGCGGTTGAGCAGGTTGAAAGCTTCAGCCGTAAACTCCAGATATTTGCCTTCAGCCACATTGAAACGTCTGGCTAAGCGCACGTCCATGTTGTAATACGCTTGACCTCTACCTGTGTTGCGTCCGGCTCTGGCGGGGCGATCAGATTGCGAACGCCCATCGCCGTTTGCGTCCGCGCCTAACAACAGATTGAAAGGGCGACCGCTGCCGCCTATGAAGATTGGCGAGAAGACCCAGCTGCCCAAGATTCTATCGGTCATCGAATCTCCGTCAAACGGACTATTGAAGACA
>JANMSG010000300.1:0-2392 GCA_031389065.1 Acidobacteriota bacterium
ATCTCATAGTCAGTGCAAAGCAAGTGCTTGAATCCATTGAAGCGTCAAAAAACATTTTTTCTTAACTTAATGCCATTGGGCTCTATGCTGTCGCCCGCTTCGCGGGCTCAGGGTTTAAGATTATTTTTTCAAAGAACATCAGTGGGGTTGCCCGAAGGGCAATTAGCCTAGCCCTTGAAGGGCTGGGAAACATTGAACAAGGATTTTTTGAGCGCGTTTGAAGGCGCTTCCTCATTGGCTTTAGCCTTAGTGGTTGAGTGAGTCGCTAAAGCCAGAGGGAAAAGGCAAAGCAATATTGGATCTATTAATGGGCGAATGATTGATGTCGCTCGATCAAGTGATTAGACATTTGTCACTGGAGGAAGAACTTGGCTGATAGTCTGCCTGTAACTCATCATAGCGCGCTGGCTCATCATTTCGACAACATGGAGCAACAGCGCGAAGCCGGTAATCTGGGAATGTGGATTTTCCTGCTTACGGAAATCATGTTCTTTGGCGGTGCATTTACCGCCTACATTATTTATCGCTCAATGTATCCTCATGAATTCGCCGTAGCCAGTTCGACGCTCGATGTCACCTGGGGCACTATTAACACCGCCGTGCTGATTGTCAGTAGCTTGACCATGGCGTTGGCGGTTTACTACGCGCAGACGGGCGTGCGGAAATTGCAGGTCACCTTTCTCATCCTGACCATCATCCTTGGCACAGCCTTTTTAGGTATCAAAGCTGTTGAGTATTACGACAAGTACGAACATCACCATATACCCGGTAAGAATTTTCACTTTGAAGGACTGCCTGCCGAGCAGGCAAACATCACACAGATCTACTTCACCATCTATTTTGCGATGACCGGGCTTCACGCGCTGCATATGATCATCGGCATAGCCATTCTTTTTGTGATTACCTGGATGGCTTGGAAAGGGCGTTTTTCGCCGGAGTGGCATGCGCCGGTTGAACTCTTCGGCTTGTACTGGCACTTCGTTGACATCGTGTGGATTTTCCTTTTCCCGCTTCTCTATTTGATCGGAGCACACGTCCAGGGAGGTGGCCATTAATGTCTGAAAAAATTGTTCCGAAAAGAGTCTATTTCACCATCTTCTTTCTGCTTCTGTTTTTCACAGGGGTAACGGTCTGGGTGGCGAAAATAGATTTAGGCAGATGGAATGTGGTTGTCGCTCTCGCGGTTGCCGTAACCAAAGCTCTGCTTGTGGCTCTGTGGTTTATGCACATTAAATACAGCAATCGCCTGACGCAGATCGTCGTTGCCAGCGGTCTATTCTGGCTGGTGATAATGGTCGCTCTAACGCTGTTTGATTACAACACAAGATCAATGGGACAGTGAATCGAATTGCCAGACAGATTCGAGATCACTTCTATAGGAATCCTAAATGTAGCGGTAACTGTCTAGTCTGCGGCTGACTGGAATGCACACCCGCTTGCTTTCCAAGGCAAGCTCGGCGAAAGACTTGCGCAGACTAGACAGTTACCGCTACCTCGCCTGCTCTAGACGAATCATTCAGGAGAACTATATAAGGAAATCACAGTGGTGGTAATAATCGGCTCAAGAGTTCCTGCAATTTATTAAAATCAATTGGTTTGGTCAGGTAACCCTCGAAACCTACATCGTATGCCGCCTGAAGAAAACCATCTGTAGAAAAGGCGCTGATTGCAATGATTGGAATATGTTCGAGAGTGATATCCTGATGAATTTTTCTGGCTGCCCCAAGTCCGTCAAGTACAGGCATGGCAATATCCATCAAAATCAGATCTGGACGAGTCAGAGTTGCTACTTTCACAGCATCTTCCCCATCAGAAGCCGTAACCACCCGATAACCTAGATTCTGAAGATTCAGACTCATGATTTGAAGATTATCGGTTATATCATCAACGATAAGCACAAGATAACTTCTACTTGAATCCGTATCCTTATCGGTGATTTCAGATTCAAATCCTTCCTTTGGTAGCACGGCAGTTTTAAATTTGGAATCTTCCATTGTGATTATTCCTTTTTATTCAAAGCCGCAAAATGATAAGGCTACGAGTCGGAATAATCAATAGAATTCCCCTTGCCCTCTCGCCCCCTCCGACAAACCCTGCACCAGCGTCCTCTTTCAACAATTTGTAGGAAACAATAGTTCGGACACTTTTTGAAAAATAATTATATAAATTGCCACGTGCTTTAGCTCGTGGACAGGAAATGCAATAATGGCAAGGCTTTAGCCCAACTCAAGAGAAAAGACCCGTCAAAATAGCTTTAGCTAAAGCTGATTCGGAAGGGGCTCTTTTAAAATTTGGCTAAAGCCAGATAGTTAAAGATTTAGCGTTCCACGAGCTAAAGCACGTGGCAACTTATAAAAAAACTGTCCGAACCATTGTGGTAAACAAGAATCAC
>JANMSG010000344.1:0-17663 GCA_031389065.1 Acidobacteriota bacterium
AGTCTTACTTATTTTTGTCGCGGCTGTTTTCGCCTGTGGCACAGACAGTTCGGCGCAAACACCAAAAGCGTATGGCCCCGGCGAGACTTCCGTCGCCGACATCGTGCGCTTCCTTGAGCAATCCACCTGGGGACCAACGAATGCGGAGGTCTTGCGCGTCCGCAGCCTCGGATTAAGAGCCTTTTTGAACGAGCAATTTGCCGCGCCCGCGTCCAGCTACCCGGAGTTGCCGTTCCCGCCTGATGAGCAAAAGCAGGACTGTGCGGCTGGCAGCGCACCCGACTGCGCTCGCGACAATTACACCATGTACCCGCTCCAGCGTAGGTTCTTCGTAAACGCCTTGACAGGCAGCGACCAGTTGCGCCAGCGCGTCGCCTTCGCCTTGCACCAGATTCTTGTCGTCTCAGGCCGCAGCGTGCCACGCCCAAGCGGTTTGGCTCCCTACCTACGCACGCTTGATCGCCACGCCTTCGGCAACTTCCGCGCCCTATTGCGAGACATAACCCTCAGTCCGGCTCTCGGAGAATTCCAGGATTTGCGCCGCAGCACGGCTGACAGTCCAAACGAAAATTACGCGCGCGAGGTGCTGCAACTCTTTTCTATCGGCACGGTCGAGTTAAACCTTGATGGCACACCGAAGTTCGACAATAAGGGGAGACCAATCCCAACCTACTCACAGGAAACCATCGTCAATTTCACCGAGGCATTAAGCGGCTGGACACTTGCACCTGAGCTTGGCAAAGGCGTCAGTAATTTCCGCGACCCTATGATCCCTCGTGGCGGAGCGGCACACGACACGACCGCCAAGACTCTGCTGCGCGGTGCGCTTATCCCTGCCTGCCCGAAAGAGCAGACCAACGAACAGTGTGCACAGAGCGATTTGAACGCCGCCCTGGACAACATCTTCAACCATACGAATGTCGGTCCCTTCATTGGCAAGCAACTCATACAGCATCTGGTGACGAGCAACCCTTCTCCGGCATACGTCGAGCGCATCGCCCGCGCCTTTAACAACGACTGTGATTCCCTCTACCCGACGGGTTGCACAAAGGCGCGTGGGAATCTGAAAGCAGTGGTGACAGCCATACTGCTCGACCCGTTGGCGCGCGGTGACAGCAAGCCAGATCCCAGCTACGGGCGTCTGCGTGAGCCTGTGCAGTACATAACGAACCTGCTCCGAGCCTTCAACGCCAAGTCGTTTGACAAAACCTCTGTGAGCGATGGGGTGTTAGCAAGCGGCGCTCCGACGGACTTTCCTGACTCTATGGAGCAACCGCTCTTTCTACCGGTAAGCGTCTTCGGTTATTACCTGCCAGATTACGAAGCGCCGGGTGCGAAATTGTTAGGACCGGCATTTCAACTGCTCTCGGCATCGGCCTCTTTGAAGCGCACCAACTTTGCCAACTCGATGATTTACACGGGCATTCCGTTGACCCCGACCAGTACAGACAGACCGGCTGGCACCTCGCTGGACCTGTCATCACTCGAAGTTCTGGCGTCTGACCCCGAACGGCTCGTCGAGTCGCTCAACCTGCTGCTCTTGCATGGAACGATGACGGCAGAGATGCGCGAAGAGGTCACGGGGGCTGTCTCAAGCATTGCAGTTACAAGTGCAAACTTCGCACGCCGCAGGGCGCAGATGGCTGCTTATCTGTTGATTACATCACCACAGTACGAGGTTCAGAAATGAGGCTTATGTCAAGAACACGCAGAGACTTTTTACGCACAACAGCATACGGCTTCGGCGGTCTGGCTCTGGCTTCGAAGGCTGAAAAGTTTGGCATCGTCAACGCCCTGGCGAAATCGCCTCTTGAGGCAACCGATTATCGCGCATTGGTCTGTATCTTCCTCAATGGTGGCAATGATAGCGACAACATGGTTGTGCCGCTCGATGAGGAATTTGCGGCATACGACAAGGTGCGCGGCGCTTCGGGACTGGCCTTGGCAAAAGATAGCTTGCTGCCCATTACTCCGGCGCGTGGTCGCAGGTTCGGTTTCAATCCGAATCTGCCTGAGCTACAGGCCTTATTCTCTCAAGGTAAGCTGGCGGTATTGTGCAACACGGGTTCGCTCGTCGAACCGTTGACACGCGCCACCTACCAGAATGGCAAAGCGGAAAAGCCGCTTCAACTCTTCTCGCACTCCGATCAAGCAAATCTCTGGCAGACATCCGCCGCCGGCAGCGCCCACAGGATTGGCTGGGGTGGGCGGGCAGCCGATCAAGTGGCATCGTGTAACGGCGCAGGCACATTCCCGCAAGCCATCTCCATCGCCGGTAGCAGCCTGTTTCTTGCGGGAAATGTGACGCGCCAGTTTGCCATCTCGGAATCGAACGCGCCGCTCGCCAACTTGCTGCCGCTCAGCTTGAGCGGCTCGGCGGGTGAGGTCAATGTGCGCCGTGCCGCCTTCGACGAGATACGCTCGCTTGCCCAGGATGACAAACTAGCCGCCGCCGCCGGTAACATCAGGACAAGCGCGATGGAAATGAGGGACAGACTTGCAAGCGTCACCCCAAAAGTCCTCACAGCCTTTCCGAACACACCACTCGGCAGGCAACTGTTGCAGGTCGCGCGTCTCATTTCGCTACGCGAAACCTTCGCTATGAAGCGGCAGATTTTCTTCTGCCAGCTCAGCGGCTTTGACACTCACAGCAGGCAGCGCGGACCCAACAGCCAGGACGGTCTGCTGCTGCAACTTGGCCAGGCATTGAAGGCTTTTTATGATGCGACAGTCGAAATGGGTGTCGGCAATCAGGTCACAAGTTTCACGTTGTCAGAGTTCGGGCGCACTTTCCAGCCCGCAGGGTCTGGGTCGGGCGTCGGCACAGACCACGGCTGGGGCGGTCATCAACTGATTCTCGGAGGCGCTGTACGCGGCGGTGATTTCTATGGCAAGTATCCCGCGCTCGCCCTTGGCGGGCCAGATGACGCAGACGACAGAGGGCGCTGGATTCCAACGACTTCGGTCGAGCAATACGCGGCGACGCTCGCCACCTGGTATGGCGTCCCATCAAGCGCTCTCGGCGCGGTCTTCCCGTCCCTTGAACGCTTTTCTGCCGCCAACCTTGGTTTTATGCGATAGGTGGGAAGGCAGACGCTGCGTCTTTAGGCGCGGACTTTTTACGCTTTGAGCGCAGGCAACAATTTGCCGGAAAAATCTTAACCTTACTGATGTCTGGACACTTTTTGAAAATGTGTTGAAAAGCGCCGAAGGTGCGAAATTCAACAGCCCAGCGCATCGCGCTGGGCTATCGAATGACGCTCTTTCAGAGCTCAATCAATCTGACAAATAAAATGTGTCCAGACATCAGTTAACCTTAGGAGAAATTACTCATGTTCAAAAAATCTTCAATACCCTTCATCTTGATGCACTTGGTCTTCGCCTCATTGGTCTTGCTGCCAGGGCGTGTCGAGGCAGGTTCGCCCGGTTGTCAAGATGTTAATGGCACGGGTCGCACCCCTTCCACAGTGTCCCCTCTGACGCCGAACCTGCCAGGCGCGCGCCTGAAGCCGCCGAAGTCGGGTCCCGGTGGTCAGAATCTAGAAACCTCACTGCTGCGTAGAGCAAGCACAACGCTCTCTCTGTTGATGTTGATTGGCGGTCTTGCCGGTCTCGCATACGCCTTGAGAAAACTTCTGCGGCAGATGCAGGGTTCAGGCAAACGCCTGCCTCGTCAGCCTGACAGAAATTACCTCGCCCGTAGGGCGTTCGCCTCTGTCTTGCTGGTCGCTCTGCTTGGCGCAGGCACATTCACAGGGGTTGCGCTTTACCAGACGGGCAGCACTTCGGCTGAAGCCTTGATGTCGAACCGCGCAGGTAAGAGCAAATATCAGATAGCAGAGGTCGCAAATGATGCGCCGATGTTCTCTTCGGCTCTGGAGATTGGCTCTACCAACGCGCTGTGGGTACAGATTGGCGGCACAGCCATAGACAGTGCCGGGAACACATACATCACCGGCGGGTTTAATGGCACGCTTACCTTCAACACCCCGAAACAGCCGACCACTTTGACCAGCACGCGAGAGTTGGACCTTTTTATCGCAAAACTCGACCCGGCTGGTCATACGGTTTGGGCGCGTCAGGCGAACGGTCCTGACGACATCGCTACGGGCTATTCGCTTGATGCAGGGTTGGCGATAGCTGTGGACGGGCAGGGTAACGTTTATGCTGGCGGCGGCTTCGTCAATGCCCTTGCCTTCAAGGATGCAAGCGGCAACACGGTCGAGACACTGGGCGACAATAACTCCGACATCAACTTTGAATTGTTCGTCGCCAAGTACAACGCCAGCGGCACACTCCTATGGGCACGCGGCGGCGGCAGCGGCGTCGCCGATGACTCGGAGGTCGAACAAGACCTTGACGCTGGCATCAACGGCATCACTGAAATCATTATTGATCATGCCGGAAACCCTTATGTCGCGGGCACACTCACGGGCATAGACTTTCTCGGCGAAGAGATTACCACAGAAGGCGGGCGAGACGTGCTTTTGGCGCGGCTCAATCCCGCAAACGGCGATCCTGTCTGGCTTTCCACTCCGGGTAGTGTCAACACTGATGCCGTGATGGGAATGGGGATAGACGCCGCCGCAAACATCTACATCATCGGCGATATGGGCGGGACGATCAGCTTTCCTACACAGCCGCCTACGACCTTCGTTCTTGATGACGGGTTCGGCGATGCGTTTGTCGCCAAGTATAACCAGAACGGGCAAGCCCTGTGGGCCAAGCAGATCGGCGGCATACAGCCGATTGATGCTGAGCACATTGCCGTCACCGCAGCAGGTCAGCTTTTCCTGACCGGCGCTTTCGAGGGTGAGGCAGAGTTCGATTCAATCACCGTCAACGACCAGACAAACGGCGGTGGCAGCAGTGGCTTCCTCGCCAAGTACAACACCAACGGCAACGCCCTATGGGTGCGTACCTTCGGACATCTTGCCGGAGGAACCACAGAAGGCGATGTGCTCGGCTACCGCGTGGCAGTTGACGCGACAGGCAATCCTTTCGTCTCCGGCACATTTGAAGGCGAGGCAGCTTTCGGTCTGGAATCGCCCGCCACTGTACAAACCATGACTAGCGAAGGCCTGGGAGATCAATTCATGTTGCATTACGACACGACGGGCGGCTTCCGTTGGGTCAAGCAAGCGGTCGGCAGCGGCATCGAGAGCGAAAATGGCGAATCCGGCGCGGACATTCCCATAGAGGTGCTGCCGATGCGGCTCGTCTATAACAGCGCTGCCAGGACGATGGTGTTGACAGGTGACTTTCAGGGCACACTGGCGCTCGACGGCTTTACGCTGAACTCCGGCTCAGCCCGACACGCCTTCCTGACAGCCGCATCGGCAGTAGACACCATTGCACCGACGATTGCCTGTACGTCGAATGTCACTACCAACACGGTCAACGCTGGCGAGGCAACCGTAGCCGTCAACTTCGCTGCGCCGGTGGCTTCGGACAACTATCCTGGCGTCAGTGTATCTTGCGTGCCGCCGGCAGGTTCATCATTTTCGCGCGGCACGACCAGCGTTACCTGTACGGCGACCGACACCACCAATAATCAAACCTCCTGTTCATTCAGCGTGCGGGTCTTCGATTACGTCATCGCCGATGACAACAACGGCAAATTGCTGCGCTTCAATTCCGTAACCGGCGATTATGACTTCTTCGATTGCCGCAAAAATCTTACCCTCAGTGGGCGCGGTACGATAACCAAGAACTCTTGCAAAACCGAACTGCGCGCCAGTAGTGCCGATAGAAACCTTTTGGCACAGGCCAATCCCTGCACGCGAAAGGGTAGCGCGACACTCACCTATGCAAAGCAGACGCACACGCTCAACGATGTGAATCTAAGCGGTAATCGGGCAAGTTGTCCCTGATCGCTGTCTGTTTACTCCAGGCGCGGCGAAGGTGTGGCTACGCAGCGAGGGTGAATTGCCGATGAATTGCACTGGAATTAAAGGTAGCCCAAGTTGCAAACTTGGGCTACCTTTAATTCCAGTGCAATTCGCTTTACAAACAGATTGATTAACCCGTGAGCAACCGAAGAAGCATTCGCCAACTTGACCTGCTATAATTCTTCACCGATTTTAAGAGAGGAATCGCAATGTCAAAAATCAGAGTCTTGCCTGATACACTGGCTAACAAGATTGCTGCGGGCGAAGTCGTAGAGCGTCCCGCTTCGGTTGTCAAAGAACTACTGGAAAACGCGCTTGATGCAGGTGCGCGCAAAATCAACATTGAAGTCGAGTCAGGCGGCAAGCGTCTCATACGAATCATTGACGATGGCGAAGGCATGACGCGCGACGACGCCATCATCGCTTTTGAGCGCCACGCGACATCGAAACTGCGCACTGCCGAAGACCTTGAGTCCATCACCACTCTAGGTTTTCGCGGCGAAGCCTTGCCGTCGCTAGCCGCCGTTTCAAAACTCTTTTTGCGAACCAAGACCGCAAGCGATGTAGAAGGCACAGAGGTTGAATTCAATGGCGGCAAACTGGTCAACGTGCGCGACATCGCTTGGCCCTGTGGCACAGAAATCGAAGTGAAAGACCTGTTTTTCAATATGCCTGCGCGGCGCAAATTTTTGAAGAGCGATGCGACAGAGAGTTTTCACATCACAAATCTTGTTCAACATTACGCGCTTGCCAATCACGAACTTGCCTTATTGCTTGTCAATAACGGACGCGATTCCATTCGCGTACCTGCTGTTCAGTCTTTGAAAGAGCGGGCATATCAAATTTTAGGCGGCGCTCTGCTCAATAAATTGCTTGAGGTGAAGGGCGAGTCCAACGGTTTGAAAATCGTTGGCTATGTTTCTAACCCGCAAGAGCAACGCTCGTCAAAAGATGCGCAATATCTTTTCGTCAATCGCCGCTTCGTCAAAGACCAGTTGATCGGCAGGGCATTGAGCGAAAGCTATCGCTCGATGATGCCTTCAGGTACGTACCCTGCGGCGGTGTTATTCATCGAAGTGCCGCCTGATGAAGTTGACGTGAATGTGCATCCTGCAAAGACCGAAGTGCGATTTTTGCACGAGGCGACCATCTTTTCATTCGTGCGCGATTCGATAGCGCAATCCTTGAAGGCTACGCAAACTATCACGCGGTTGCCAGGCACTTACGGCGATGCGAAAAGCGCCGAAGAGAGAGTGAAAACAGACGTGCCGCGATGGCAGAACATTCCTACCTGGTCGCAAAAATCTTTCAATCCTGTAGAGGCTTTGCCGACCGTTTCAAAGCCCATGCCGGCTTCAACGTCTGCGCCAACTAATTTGAATTCATTGGGCGCTATGACCAATCCTTTTCAAAACAGATCGGTTGAATCAAAAGCTATCGAGTCGGTTTCAGAAACTCAACAAAACGCCTCTCCGTCAATTGTAGAAGGTGATGAGGCGTTGTTTGATGCGGAAGCGGAATTAAGAAGAAAGCTGCTGGAAGATTTGAAATCAAATGTTTCAAGTTCTTCTGAAACGGAAGCTATCCGTAATCCCGACGGGCAGAACATCTCTGTTGCCTCGTACGATCTCAATCAAGTTGAAAACCAATTGTTGAATGAAACAATTGAATCGGCGTCAAATGCTGCAAGCGATGCGTCGAACGAAGTTGCCTCAACAGACATTCAACAAAACGCTGCCGAGCAAACGCTGACAGAAGATTCCGCGACATCTTTCTGGCATGGTATAAAGCCGATGGGGCAAATCAGGGACAGCTACATCGTTGCTACTGATGATGAAGGGTTGTTATTATTTGACCAGCACGTGGTTCACGAACGCATATTGTTTGAGCAAATTCGTGATGGCAAGATGTCTAGAGGAGCGCAGATTCAGCCTTTGCTGATTCCCGAAACTTTAGATTTAACGCCTGCCGAAGTCGAAGCCTTCAAGGTGGTTAAAGATGAACTCGAAAACATGGGCATAGAGACGATGGAATTGTCTGGTCGCACGATTGCGATTAAGACCACGCCTGCAGGACTTTCGTCAAAAGATGTGGTCTCTATCGTTCAACAACTGCTTTCGGCAGTTGAACGCGAACGCCGAACCTTTACGATTGAAACGATACGCGACGAGATCGCCGCCTCGCTCGCCTGCAAAGCGGCTATCAAAGTGAATATGCCTTTGACGGATGAAAAGATGCAGTGGTTGATTAACGAATTGATGAAGACGCAAAACCCTATGACCTGTCCGCACGGGCGACCGATTATCATGCGCTTTGATTTACGCGATATCGAACGCGGCTTCAAACGCCCTGTCTAGCTAGATTGAACCCTTACTTCCATTCTCCCTGTATTGTAAAGGCTGCCCAGTAATAGGGCGATTTCCATCTTTTTTGTTTACGCATCATTCTCTGGGCATTTCGCAAGGCTTCTGCTGGTTGTTGTTTATCTTGAAGAATGTATTTATAAAAATGACTCATTAGATCAGCCGTTGCTGCATCGTTGACATTCCAGAGGCTTGCAACAACTCGCGCCGCTCCGGCATACATAAACCCCCTCGTCAGTCCAACAAGACCTTCACCTTTAATCTCTTTGCCGAGCGCCGTCTGGCAGGCGCTCAGGACAACGAGTTCTGCCGGCAATTTAAGATTATAGATTTCGTGTAGTCGTAAAAAGCCGTTCTGCGGTTTTCCAACTTTATCCACCAAGGACAAAACGATTCCCGAAAGTTCGGGATGTTCACTATTCAGCAATCCGTGGGTGGCGAAATGTACGATGCGATACTGATTCAAATCAGAGTCCATCACCGTCTGCTTATTCGCCTGGAAATTTAATAAGCCTAATGATTCTCTCTGTGGCAAGATTGAAAGAATAGCCATCGCTTCCTCATGCGAGAACGGGAGTCGGTCAATGGTAATTTTATTACCCTCGATTTCCATTTGCCTGAAGGCGCGCTGAAGATTGACCGTCCGAGTCTGCACTTGACTACCAGTGCCTTGACGAATTTCCGAGAGCCTTGATTTTGCGTCTTCTTTGTTAAAAACGGGATCAGCAATTACCGCAATCGCTTTAGCCGCAGGCTTGCGACTTTCGAGTTCACGTCTGATGGCAGAAAGAGCGGAAGCAGATGGAAGATTGATAATTTCATGTGCCTCGATAAGGGGATGAAAATCAGCGATTGGCAGAGGGTCAGATTTGACCTCCCGGGTTTTCAGATCAGGCAACGCCGCAAAGGGGATATATTGCAAAGCGCCATCAGCGACAATTACCAATCTCTTTGTCCCTAGAAGTGATGTAGCAGGTGCAAGAATCATTTGACTCAAACGAAGAGCCACTTTCGGATATTCGGCTTCCGCTTGTGCGAGTCGTCTTTCCCGCCGCAGGTCGGATTCGCCTTTGACAAATTTATTGGGAGCAATCAATAACTCGTAAACTTGTCTCGCGACTTTTTCTATCTCAGCTTGAGAGGGAAGTTGAAAGCTTGTAATAGAATCTGCGGTTATTGCCCAAAGGTAACTTTTATCATCGCCCAAACTATATTCGAGTAACATCGTCTCTGAATCGAGAAGCTGTTGGATTTCATGCAACTTCGATGGTTCAGGTTGAGTCAGTGCGGCATAGCGTGGATTGGCGGCGCGAATTATTGATTCGATATATTTACGGCGCACCTCCAATTCTGCCAGCTCTTGCTCGACCGTTGCAGATTGCGTTTTCGACGAACCGTTCGCATAGAGATGGGCTAATGCTCGATTTTTCTCTGTTATGCGAGCAAGTAAGCTACGTTTTTCCTTGAGTAATGCTGGATTGTTTTCTGGAGTTATCTCTGTTTTTGACTCAACCAGTATATCAAGTAACGAGCGGGCGCGGGCGCGCTCACTTACCTCAAATGCTTTGGTGATGAAATCGTTACTCTGTCCGCGTTGTGAAAGCCGCATAAGTATATTAATGGTCAACTCGTAGGCCTCACGTGTCGTCGCAAAATATGTAGCGCGATAACTTGGTTCAGTCATCTTCGCCCGCAACATTTCAATCTTTTGAATTGCTTCATTAAGAATTTTAAGCGCCGCGTCAAGATTGTCGCTGTCTCGCTCGGCTCGTGCAATATTGTTAAGGGTTGAGACTTCACCAAAAGGATCATGCGAATCGCGACTAATGGTAAGTGCTCGGTTGTACCAAGATATCGCTTCTTTATAATCCTTGCGTCGCTGATAGATTTTACCTGTACCGTTCAGAGCCAGTGCTCGAATCCAAGGTATAACTGTAACATTTTCTTTTAGTACTGTCTGATAGGCTATCAGCGCTTCCTTCTCGCGTCCTAATGTTGAATAAACGACACCCAGATGTGCATATACCCATGCATCAGAGGGAGAGTTTTTTACTGTTTGCACCATCCTCTTAGCCTGTAACAGATAGTTAAGTGCTAAAATGTTTTTACCCGTTTCATGGCAAAGGCGTCCAACTTGCGTTAGCGCTAACACCTCTACATTTCGAAATTTTGCGGAACGCCACTTTGATAACGCTTTGAGATAGTATTGCAGCGCTAACTTTTGATCACCCAAGCTTTCATGAGCGAAAGCCAAGCCGTCATATAGTCTTGCTTCATTGTCAACCTCGCCACATCCAATTAAGAAGGGTTCTGCCTCGTGAAAATAAGCAAGCGCTTGTTGATAGTCGCCAATAAATGCAGTGAATAGTCCGAGCGCGATTAAGGTGGTTGTCTGACCACGCTTGTCACCCAAGAGTCGCCAAATTTTGAGTGCTTTTTCTTTATACTCGAGTGCTTGAGCTTGCTTTTGCGGTAGATGCCCCATGGGATAGCTCATTTCAAGGTACGCCATAGCTTGCCCTGATACATCGTTGGCTTCTAGCACAGCCGCCATTGCCTTTTCATAATAAGCTGCTCCCTGACCATTTAAGTAAAAATAAGCATCTCCTATACAAAATAGCGCTCGCGCTTCGCCTGCACGATCTCCCACTTTCTTGCTCAATACCAGCGCTTCCGTACCATAAGCTACGCCTTTTTGGTTATCTCCCAAAGTGATGGAAACCAAGCCGAGTCCGAGTACAGCCCCTGCCTTTAGGTATGCGTCGTTGCCTGCCAGATGGTATGCCTCCATGTAGCCGCTGCGTGCTTTTTGTAATTCACTTAGTGATCGGTATACATCTCCCATAGCCCTTAAGGCACGCGATTGCCCTGCACGCTCACCTGTCGTTTGCCAACCGAGCAATGCAGCCTGATATTTTTCTAAAGCCTTTTGCGAAGCGGCGGCATTCCATTCGGCGCGCAGCAAATCACCTTCGCTTAAAGCTTGCTCCGCTGCGATGCGCTTCTGGTCGCTGGAAATTGCGGAGCGGTATTCATCTAAAACGATGTCGTATCTCCCTCCAACTTCACTCACTTCCTCAGATCGCACTACAAGGGTGTATCTCCCTGTTGCCGAAGCTACAAAGGATAACGAAACTGATTCACATCTGAGACAGTTGAGTGTTGCAGCTTGTCGCCCATCTGTTCCGATAATCAAAATCATAATGTGTGCTGTTGAGCGACCAATTTTTAAGCGCAGATAGTGTTTCGTTTGAGCTTCAAATTGATAGGTATGCGTTTCTCCTGTAGCGATCTGCTTTTGTATACGAGCATTCAACCTAAGCTGATCAGGGGCTTGCCCCTGTGCCGGAAAATGCAATAAAGAGATTACACACAGCCCGAAAAGGATGCGCAATAGTATTGAGCATAGAGAAACATTTACAACCATAAGGTGAGAATTATCATGCGGTTTTGTCACCCATATCTGCACATTTTGTTGTGACTGTTTTGCAAGTGCCTGACGACCCTTTCACTAGCTGTGGTCGTCAGGTGAATCACTACCTCTTTGTTATTGTTTTCCTTGGCCTGAATCGTTACATTGGTTTTCGTAAAATTCCAAGGAAGGGTTTTTCACTTTTGCAAATGGAACCAACTGAATGCCCAATCTGTGATCCTGTGCAGTATTTCTGTGATCCTGTACGGTATTGCGACCCCCAGGTCTGGTCGCCAACCCCTCGGATGAGTTGGTCTCTAATTTTGCCCGACGATCTTTGAGATGATCGCGATAGCCTGGTGGTGGCATAAAAATTGATGCTCCAACACCCTCTCGCGGTTTGCGACGAGTGGCATTGATAAACTTTTGCAAAAATTCACCCCACCCTGTATCCCTGTTAAAAGGGGTTTCCGTACGCTCTTTGTCCCGTGGGGTATATCCCTTATAACGCTTAAGGTTTTTGTCCGTTGCACACCAAGGGAAATAGAGTGACAAGCCATGCGAATGCTGAAATTCTCCTCCTGCATAACAGGATTTCAGCACAACATCTGTAAGCGCCTTTATGATGGCATCACATAAATCGCTCAAATCCGATGTAGCCGATTTTAGTTGTTCGCAGAAATCGTATAAATCTACGTATTGTTCGGCCGCGTAAGATTGAGCGTACCAGTGCGCAGTAATAACTGCGTTCATGATTTGCCGATCTTCAACACTGTCCGACAATCTTTCGGTTAGGTTTTTTATTGCTGTGATTAGCGCCTTCCAAGACTTGTCTTTCTCTCCAATTTGATCCATTTTGACAGCCGCCATATCAATGGATAGCCCCACTCTTGCGTAATCTGCATAATAGTCCACACAATGTTGTACCGTTACCTTCGCTAACCTATCAGGTTCGACATTCATATTAGTTTTTAAATAATCGAGAATGAGATGGTAAGGCCAGCCTGTCTGACGCATTATGCCTTCACTTCCGACAATATATTTCACTTCATCTCTTAGAAGATGAGACACTTCCGCCGTCAACATCCCACAGGAATCGAAACCAAGAATATCAAGGCGTGAGTCAATATCTTGCTTATCCGGTTGTATGATCTGAGATACCTTGCCAATTTCTTTAGAAATTTCGCCAAGCGCCCAATCCAGTTTGGGCACGCTCATAAAGCGTCCGGCTCCTTGATCCAGTAATAAGGTTTGCCCAAGCATTCCGTCTCCATGTCCCGATAGTACAAGCATATAATGCTGTGCCGGATGTTGATTGATTGTTTGGATGATGAAATTGCGCAGTAGTTCAGAAGATGCCAGGTTAGGTCTGGCGAAACTTGAACTTTCTCTATGTATTCGAATTTCTTCTGGAAGACGCTCTTCAGGTTTTTCTATTTTTGGATTCCTTTTTGCCACTAATTTCTTGCTGTGAAAAAAATCGTCTTCTTCCCTTTCTGCGCTCACTGATGGTCGCTGACCTGTTGATTTCGTCTTCACAGAGTTCGCTGTTTTTTCTGAGATTGTAAATTCCCATAGGTCAAGTGAGATGGAATCCATCAGCGCAATAACTTCTACTTTATCCCGCGTACCGGCGCGCGCCATTTCCTTCAGCGACCAGACGAGTTCTTCGCTTAGACCGGATTCACCGGAGTGATAAATCATGATCGTCCATTCGTTTAAATTGTTTGGATCAATTGTGTTTTTATTGCCTTCACCGCTGCTGCTCACCTCGTTCGATTGATTAGGATTTGCCATTTTTTCTAACTCCTTTCTCGATTCTAGGTTAATTCAGAAGTTGCCCCACGCTACGCAAAGAGCAAGAAATTGCCACACAATTGCCTTTTCTTGTTTATCAAGACTGCTATTTTGAACACTCTTCACTTCAGATAACTTGTTTATTCACCCGTTCAGCTTTGAACCGACTCTGTTTATGTTGGATTGGTTTTGACGCGCACGGATATTACTATAATTACCGACTTTCGAGCAAATAACATAACGGTTTAAAGGGCTTTGCAACCGACTTGAATTTGATGCTAGTCTTGCAAACGTAAAAAACTTGGATTTGCAGAAGTATCGTTTGATTCAGTTTGCTAATTATGGGCTGGCGAATAGCAAAAATCCTGATCAGTCGAACATTGTTTTCTCTTTGTTTGATGAGAAGGGTAAGCCGCAAAACTCTCTTCTTAGAGGTGCATTATCCGAAAAGTACAATGGGAATTAACCGAGGAACATTTTCGTGAATTGCTTTTGCGCTTTGATGCGGATACAGATCGTGCTGCCCAAGAGTATGAGTTGATGCGCTCTCGACTCATCAAATTTTTTGAATGCAGAAATTGCGAATTTGCGCATGATTTGACTGATGAAACGATCAATCGAGTGGCGCGAAGAATTTCTGAAGGCGAAATTATTCCTTCCAACTCATTGTCAGGGTATTGTTATGGAGTTGCACACAATGTTTTGAAGGAGCATAGAAACCGTCCCGAAAAAAACACCTATTCAATAGATATTCTCGAAGCTTCTCATCACCCTGTAGAAAACCCTCAAATTACCAATCGCCTTCGCTCAGAAAAAATGTTTCGCGAGCGATTGCTTGAATGCCTGGATTCCTGTGTGAAGAAGTTGCCAGACAAAGACCAGGAAATCATACTGGTTTATTACGAAGGTGAGTATGGCGCGAAAATAAAAAATCGCAGGAAAATAGCCCAAATATTTGGCACGAATCTTAATAATTTGAGAATCCGTGTGTATAGAATTAGAGAGAAGCTTGAAACGTGTGTGCAACTTTGCAGGAAAGAATCTGCCAGCGAGTGAAATGAAATCGCTGTTTATTCATTTATGAAGAGAGGGGGAAATTGGAAGATACGCTTTACAAAGAAGAATCTTTAGTTCGCTATTTGCTCGGTCAATTAAGCGAAGAGGAGCAGACTCGAATTGAAGAAAAATACTTCGACGATAAGGAATGGTTTGAGCAATTGCAGATCGTCGAAAGCGAATTAATAGATTCCTATGTTTGCGATCAGTTATCGGAAAAAGACCGCGTAGCCTTTGAGAGTTGTTTTTTGCAATTGGCTGAGCGTCGTGAAAGAATCGAGTTTGCCCAAGCCTGGAAGGGTTTTATTGAAAAAAAGAGTGGCGATAAAGCTATAGATGAGCAATCTTCTTTCGCTAAATCTTTTCTAAGTTTTATTCGTTTCAAGCCACTGAGACTCATTCCTGTTGCGGTCGCTTTGCTCTTCATGCTTGGTTCTGCCTGGCTGGTTTTTGAAAATGTGAGCCTGAGGAATCGCCTGGAACAAGCGCAAACCAGTGCAAGCGAACTTACAAGTAGAGAGCAGGAGTTGAAAGAAAAGCTGAGGCAAGAGCACGAATACGCTGAGCAATTGGCTAAGGATTTAGAGACCGAGCGCCTCAAGCATACAACCCCGGATTCTTCCCACACTGAGCCACGAAACCTGCTAGCCCAAATCATCCCTTTCACCCTGAACTCGGATAGTGTCCGTTCTACGGGCGGTATTCAAAGGCTCGAAATCTCTCCCAATGTAAAGACAGTTCGACTGACAATGACTTTTGCGAGCGACGATAATAAAAATGTTACTGCGACGATGAAAAAAGTTGTTGGCACGGGTATTTTGAATCAAGCTGAGTTGAAAGCTCAAACAAGAGGCTCAAAGAAGCAAGTCGTCTGGTCATTACCTGCAAAATCTTTAGATGAGGGCGATTATATCCTCACTCTCAACGCGACTGGTGAATCGGGCGCGGTTGTAGAAATTGATCGTTACGCTTTCCGAGTCGTGAAAAAATAAGCGGCAGGTATTCTTAAACTGATTAAGACCTTTGTTTGGTCTTTTGATTGAACTGAGGAATTTTGGTTCCGGCACCGAGTTCTTCAAGCTTTGCGCGAGTGTGCGAAAGCAGGCGTTTGCGAACCACTGTTTTTAATCTTTCGGTTCGATCGGTTGTGATGTGGTCAATCAAAACAATCATTCGATGCCAGCTTGATTCTAACTCATCGGCAAGATGAGAAATTTTCGTGATGTCGTAAGGCACGGCGATGACATCGCACCCCAGCCTTGCAAAGACTGACAGGTAACGCGCGGTTGCCAGGTCAGGGCAGAGAAGCCGACGGTTACCAATCTTTAATTCGATGCCAAGCAAGGTGTGAAGCACTTCAACGGTTGATGATTTGCCGCCAGCTCGTAATTCATATTGTCTGGTTCGTTGCGAAAGGATTTTATGCTGATAGATCGAATCAATAGACAAAGCGGCTAGTTGTCGCTCAATCTCCGCAACGATATCTTCTGCTTTGACGGCACGAGCAGACTTTGGAAACCTTTCCGTTATGGATTCTACATTACTCATTGTTGTTTGGATTGTAATCGAAGGAAGGCGAACTAAAAAGGGCGACCTTGAAAAGTCGCCCTCGATGGAGATCAAATTTTTCACTCATTTCCTTACGGCTATGCTGTCGCGCGCCCTTTCAAGTACGTCTAAAACCTTGCCCGGCAAGATGCCTAAATAGAGTGTGCTAAGGATCGCAATAATCAATCCGGTAGCCAGCGAACGCGATACGACGGGAGCTTTGAATTCCGTTGTAGATTCCGAAAAGTACATGGCGACGATGACACGCAAATAGTAATACCAAGAGATGGCGCTGTTGATTACGCCTATGACAACCAGATAATAAAAGAATTTGTTATTTGCTCCCGCCGCCCAAGCCGATTTGAAGACCAACAGTTTTGACATAAAACCTGCGGTCAAGGGAATACCCGCAAGACTCAGCAAGAATAATGATAGAGCGGTCGCCAGCCCGGCAGATTTGAAACCGATGCCGACATAATCGCTAATCTCCGTGCGCTTGTCGCCGCGTCGGGCGATGACTTCGATAATGGCAAACGCGCCTATGTTGATGACAACATAGCCCAACATATAAAAGGCTACAGATTTCCAATCGCCCGCCGCAAGCCCAACGAGCGCATAGCCCGCGTGAGCAATCGAAGAATAGGCGAGCATTCGCTTGATGTTGTTCTGCACCATCGCTACGAAATTGCCTATGGTCATGGTCAAAATCGCCATGACGATTAACGTGTTGGTAATCGTTGTCTGGAAATTCGCCAGAACTCCAGAGGCGTTCATAGCGATGGGCGCAATACCAAATGTCAGCACAAAGACTCTTGCGAATGCCGCGAATGCTGAAGCTTTCGAACCCGTCGAAAGCAGAGCGGTGATCGGTGTAGGCGCGCCTTCGTACACATCGGGCGACCAGACGTGAAAAGGGGCTACCGCCACTTTGAAACCGAAGCCTACAAGCATCATCGCCGCACCCGCAAATAGCATTTCGTAGGAATAGATTTGCCCTGTGGCGATGCGCTCTTTGAGCAAAGTGAGATTGGTTGTCGCCACAGGCGAAGCCGTCGCTTTATAGCTTGCACCGTAGAGCATCGCGATACCGTAAAGCAGAAAGGCGGTTGAATAGGAACCGAGGATGAAATACTTAAGCGCAGATTCGTTTGAGCGCAAATCGCTTCGGCGATAACCGCACAGCACATAGGTAGCGATCGAAGTAATCTCAAGACCTAAAAAAAGCATGACTAAATCGTTCGCCGCAGACATGAACAACATACCGGTTGTTGCGAACAATAAAAGGGCGAAATATTCGCCTTTCGGAAGGTTTTCATCTTCAATCCAACGAAGAGAAATTAACAGAATCAGAACCGCGACGAGGATGAAAATTAAGCCGAAGAAGAGACGGAAGTCGTCCGTGATGATCATTCCTGAAAAGGAAGTCTCTGCCGGTTTCCCCCACAGACTGATTAATGCCGCACCTGCCGCGAGCAAGCCTAGCAGAGATATTGCACCTGCGACTTTGCGCTCGATGCGATGAGCGAAAGCGTCAATCATCATGACTGCAGTGTGTGGGCATTTTATCGAACGGCCTGAGAACTTGCAAGAATGGCT
>JANMSG010000364.1:0-6692 GCA_031389065.1 Acidobacteriota bacterium
GAAACCTTGGACACAAAAATCTTCGGTCGTTTGACGGCTTGGCAGAATTGGATTTTTCAAAGACCAAACGCAGTGGGCGAACACGGCGCATTGACCAATTATGGCAAGCCTACGCAAGCGAAATTCGATTATCGAAGAACCTAAAACAGTAGGCAGTAGGCAGTAGGCGGTAGGCAGTTCAGAAGGAAAGGTCAACCTACAAGTTAAATGCTATAGTAACGCTGTACAGAAGGAAAACTGCCTACTGCCTACCGCTTACTGCCTACTGAATGGAGAATAATTATGAGTTTATACGACCGCATTCCTAACAATGTAAATCTCTCGGAAGATGTGCGCCTGCAAAGAGCTTTAGAAAATTGGTTGCCGAATTATCTGGATTGGTGGCGCGAGATGGGTCCGGATGGTTTTCTAGAAAAAGATATTTATTTACGGACAGCAACCAGTGTTGAGCCGAATGGCTGGGCGCATTTCGACTATGTGAAGATGCCTGATTATCGATGGGGCATCTTTTTAGTCCCTGCTGACCCGGATGCAAAAATCGGCTTTGGCGATAACTTCGGCAAGCCAGCTTATCAAGAAGTGCCCGGTGAATTTCGCAACTCGCTCCGCCGCATCATCGTCACGCAAGGCGACACCGAACCCGCATCGGTCGAGCAGCAGAGGCAATTAGGTCACACCTGCCCATCACTTTACGATTTGCGAAATCTCTTTCAAGTCAATGTCGAAGAAGGTAGACATCTCTGGGCTATGGTTTATTTGCTTCACGGGTTTTTCGGGCGCGATGGGCGCGAAGAAGCAGAGGAGTTATTGCAACGCCGCAGCGGCAATCCAGACAAGCCGCGCATCCTTCAAGCTTTCAATCAACCTTGTGATGATTGGTTGAATTTCTATTGCTTCACCATGTTCACAGATCGCGACGGCAAGTATCAACTCTCGGCGCTCGCTGAATCAGGCTTTGAGCCTCTGGCGCGCACTTGCCAATTTATGCTCACAGAAGAAGCCTACCATATGTTCGTAGGCGAGACAGGTATCGGGCGCGTCGTCAAACGCACAGCGCAGTTGATGAAAGAGGCTGAAGACGTTCGCAAACTCGGCGGTATCCCACTCGATATTATGCAGAAGTACATCAATTACTGGTACACCTACTCGCTGGACTTATTCGGCGGCGAAATCAGCTCGAACTCTGCCGATTTCTTCGCTGCCGGTTTGAAAGGACGTTTTCAAGAACAGAAAAAATATACAGACCACGTAGCGGCTGAAGGTTTCGTCAACATCGAATCGGTCGAAGGCGAAAAAGTGATTTCGCGTGAAGTGCCTTTACGAAACGCGCTGAACGAAGTATTGCGCGACGAGTATGTAAAAGACAGCGAAAGAGCCTTAGCGCGTTGGAATAAATTCATTGCCGAAGAAGGCGTCAACGCAGAACTGTACTTACCTAGTCCTCGATTTCATCGCCACGTTGGCGAATACGCAAATCACGATTTCGACATTCACGGCGACATCATCACGCAAGAGGAATTCGAGCGCCATTTGTCCGAATGGCTGCCGACCATCGAAGACCGTGAGTACATTCGCAGCTTGATGATTCCTGTAACGGAACCCGGCAAGATTGCCAACTGGATCGCGCCGCCGTCAACAGGAGTAAACAGCAAACCGTTTGATTTTGAATACGTCAAATTATAGTTGAGCAATCGGTAAGCGGAGAATCATTGATGGAAATTCTTGAAGCCATAAAATTGGCACTACCTGTATTCCATGAACACAAAGACTCTACCTGGAAAACCTTGGGCGAGGCGCTGAATGAAGCAGGGATTCCTGCGAGCCTTTCTAACAGGTTGTTGGAATTTATGCCGCTGGCTTTTTCAAGAGCTTTTGTTGACGGGCTGGGCATTGAATTTGGCGAGTACTATATTCGCTTTGATCCCAAAACCAACAAAAAAGTATCGAAGAGATTGGCAGATGAGCCTGTCTATACCGAATCATTTTCATTTGCTTCTTCTCTAATTTCCGGAAAGAAAGCGGGTGACGAATTCACTTCCATTGTCTTTCGCAGTTCTGAATTCATCGCGATGAATAAAGCGATGAATGACGGTTCTCGCCCTGAAGAATTAGTTTCTTCGCCGCCAGTTTTGTTGTGGGATGAAAAATCTGTTGAGCAAGCAAAACAAGAGCCGTCAAAATCGAAATGGAAATTTTGGAAATAACCATTTCCGCAGACACTAATTTTGCTGCAACCATGAATCACGAAGAAGAAAAAAATTTATTGCTGCAAGGTCTCGGCACAAAGGTACGAACATTGCGCAATGATGCGAATCTTACGATTAAGGAGTTGGCGAAACGCGCAGAACTTTCCTTACGATTCGTCAATCAACTCGAAGCCGGACAAGGCAATATTTCCGTAGCTGGGCTGGCGCGGGTCGCCTCTGCTTTAGGTCGTCCTTTGCCTGAATTAATTCCTCCAGTAACCCATGACCATTCCATTCGCGCTCAACTCTGGCAGCTTTTCAGCAACAGTAGCGATGAGGATTTGCAAGACTTTCAGCGCTGGTTTGAACAAAGAAACGGCAAAATAAATAGACATTTCATAGCCTTAATTGGCTTGCGCGGCGCTGGGAAATCAACCGTTGGCGTGCGGCTCGCTAAAAAACTCAAGACCGGTTTTGTAGAGCTTGATTCGCGCATCGAACAAGCAGCAGGTATGTCGCTTGGTGAAATCTTTTCTATGCATGGCGAAGAGTATTACAGGAGACTGGAGCTAAAAGAACTAGTCAAGTTATTCTACGATTCAAAAGGTTGCGTGTTGGCGACCGGCGGTTCCCTTGTGACGTATGCAGAGAGTTGGAGTCTGGTGAAACGAAATTGTTTTACGGTTTGGTTGCGGGCTACGCCTGAAGAACATATGACGCGAGTTTTACGACAGGGCGACACGCGCCCTATGAAAGATAATCCGTCGGCAATGAATGAATTGAAAGATTTGCTATTGCGACGCGAGCCGCTTTATTCGGAAGCCAACACCACGATTCAAACTTCCGACCATTCCCCTAACGAAGTCGTAGAGCAAATCAATGAATCAATCCCCTGGTTGAAGGATGACAGATAGACTGTTGAACGTCGGTCTGTGACCGACGATTGCGCGGTCCCAGACCGAGACTCAAATGAGCATCATATTAAACTGCTTGCTCTGGTTCTGTTCGATTCTTTGCAGATGAGTCAAGAACCAGCGCCAGATAAACTATCAAAGCCAGAAGCAAATCGAAAAGAACGATAAACAGCATGACACGCGGTCCAAAGGATTTAAACATTCGTCCGAATAAGAAAGGAATAACCATTCCGCCTACACTTCCGCCAACGAGTAGAAAACCGGTCACCTGTCCAGTGATTTTCATACGTCTTCCGGCGAACGCCAGTGCCATAGGATAAACGGAAGCCAACGAAAGCCCTAAACAAGCCGACGCTATGCCCATTGCCATCAGAGAGGTTGAATACGAAATCGCTAAGCCTATGCTAAGTAAGCAGCCGATTAAATCCGCCAGCAAAATTGTGCGCGGGCGAAATAGCGCGGCAAGCGGTATTCCTAAAAGCCTGCCAGCTGTAAGCAAACCCCAAAATAATGATGTCACAAGGGCTGCCTGATTCTTATCACCCAAATTCATCTCTAACACATATCCAAAAATCAAATTACCGTAGCCGATCTCTGTGCCTATGTCCAAACAAAGTAAAAGAGCAATCAACCCAACGAGTCTGTATTTGATTGGTTCTGCCTTTGCAGTATCTTCGACAACCTGTTGATTTTTCGGAGTTGGCACAAATAACAACAAAGCGGCGGCGGGCAATACCAGAGCAGCCAAAATAAAATAAGCTTTCGCCGTCGTGTTTTCACTCGAAAGGGTTCGAGCAATAAGCAACGGCGCAAGCATGCTGCCGACGCCAAAAAAGAAATGGAGCGCGTTCATAAACGGCGCGACGCGGCTTTGATGAACCCAAACCAGAAGCGCGTTTCCGCCTACGCCGACAGCGCCTTTTGCGATCCCTAACAACAATATCACGACTAACAGAAGCGTAAGCGTAGGAAGCAACGGCATCAGCGCCAACATCACAGACATTGCAAAGATCATCCCCGCCATTACAAGATTGCCACGCATACGATCATAGAATCTGCCGCTGAATAATGAGCCAAGCAGAAAACCGAACGAGTTAACCGTCAACAGATAACTGATGTCTCCCAAGTCCACGCCCGTCTGTTTCGCCAGACCCGGAAGCGTAGGACCGAGCGATGTCATCGCCAACCCGAGCGCAACAAAAGATATGAAGTAAGAGATTGTCTGAGCGATTTTCAGGTTTTTCAAAATGTGGAATCCTTCCAGACTACAAGGCAAAGTAAAAGGCAAACGACAAGGTTGAAACAATTTTTGCTCAACTGTGGTATCAAAAAGTTTTTGCTTGGGCGCATCTTTACGAAGCCGCAATCCTACCAGAAGCGCCCGAGAGGTTGAAACTCTCTATAGTTATTTCACCATTTGAGGTAACCTCAACCCTCGCAAACAAGCTGGCTATGATTATCCTTGATTCACATCACTTTGGGTCAGGATACGCCCTCAAAATTCATAGTTGTAAAAAACGGCAAAAATTGTAAAAAATTGTAAAAGCGAAGAATTATCTGATGATGCGCACGGCTGTCTAGTATATATTGAGATAGGGTATACCCGTGATAAGATTAAAAAGCTTTTTCAAGCAACATATATTATGGCTGGTTATGTTAGCTGTAACCATACCGTTGCTCATTATCACATACTTGCAGTATCGTTCGCTTGTCACTCTTGGTACGACCCTACCGGTTTATCGTAAGCAGATCATGCGCGAGTATCTAGGCGCTGTTTCGGAAGACATTTATAACTTTTACAAAGACAATTCCAACGAAGCGCTTGCCGTTCCAGCAAGCGCCATCACCAATCGCAACGGCGGAATCATTCAAGAAAATAAAGAGAAGAAAGCCGTTCAGAAATCTGTCGCTCAGGTTGCCGATTTTTTTAAAGATAAAAATTTCAAGGGTGCGAAGAGATATTTCATCGTTGTGATCGCAGAGCGTGATGGAGACAGCAAAAATGTCACACTGTTTTATGATCCTGTACGCGAGAAAATGGCACCGGACGATCAATGTCCTGAATGGCGCGCTATTCAAGTCGCGTTTGCGCCTTATTTTTTTTATATAACAGCAAGAACCGAATTGAGTCCCCAACCGATGGGCATTGATCGCGACCCTTTGAATCTGCTTATCGTGAAGCCGATTCTCGATGACGAGAAAAAAATCATTGCTTTAGCAGGTATGGTGCTCAATCAAGAGTTCTTCATGAATGAATATCTTCCGCAAGCTATCGAGCGATATCAGTCAAAGTTTTACTATGAAGACACCAAAGATATTGTGGTAACTCTGCGTAATGAAAATAACGAATTGCTGTTTTCAACAGCTGATGGGAAAGCAGCGAAAAAAGATGAAAACGAATGGAAGTCTGCAACCACAGACGCCAATGAAGCGAAAGACGAAGCCTCTATGGGCTTCGGGTTGGTATTCAGGCGATTGCATCTAGGTATGTTTATGCGTCATCAAACAGCAGCAGAATGGACAAAGCGATATTTCATTGTCAACTTGTCGATTTCAATTCTGATGATGTTGATCCTGGTCGGTGGTATTGTTATGGCGCTTAGAACCGCGTCACGCGAGATGAAGCTTTCCAGAATGCAAGCCGATTTCGTATCGAATGTTTCGCATGAACTGAGAACCCCGCTCGCTTCGATTCGTGTATTCGGTGAATTTTTAAAATTGGGCAGAGTCAAAGAGCCAAAGAAGATTCAAGAGTACGGCGAATATATTGAAACCGAAAGCCGCAGATTAACTCAACTAATTAATAATATTCTGGATTTTTCGAGAATCGAATCGGGGCAGAAGACCTATCATTTTGAAGACGCGGACTTGACGGAAATTGTTGATGAAACTTTGAAATCATTCGATTTGCGTTTGCACCAAAATGGCTACAGTGTAAATCTTGAAATGCCTGAAGAACCTTTGCCATTGGCAAAAGTTGATTCTGCCGCAATCGCACAAGCCTTAGTCAATTTGTTAGACAACGCCGCCAAGTATTCGGGTGATTCAAAAGAGATTGGGGTTCGCATTGCGAAGAAAGAAGAGTTTATAGCCATCGCTGTCAGCGACAATGGCATAGGCATTGCGCCGCAGGAACAAGAGAAGATTTTCGAGAAATTCTATCGCGTCAGCACAGGGTTAGTACACGATGTAAAGGGGAGCGGTCTTGGCCTTTCCATCGTCAAACATATCGTCGAAGCTCATCAAGGCAAAGTAAGCGTAAGAAGCAAACAGGGCAATGGAACTACGTTTACCATCTATCTGCCGATTCGCTGGGTTACAGGTGAACTCAAACCGATAATTGATAGCGGTGTGCATGACAACAGAAACGCGCCGGGCGAACTGAATTTTGAGAACGAAGAGAAACTCTTACTGAGCAATAACAAATGAAGCAATGAGTCATGAAAAACTAACCACAGATTCTCTGAATCCGCACAGATTCACAGAGAAAAAAAGACTCGCGTTCATTCGTGAAATCTGGGGTTAGTTTTACTTTCCTGCTTGACCGCTACTCGAAATATGGAGGCATTTATGAGCAGAGTATTAATCGTCG
>JANMSG010000389.1:0-6325 GCA_031389065.1 Acidobacteriota bacterium
GCGATACGCAGCACTTCATTGACTGCTGCATTGAATGATTCGTAAGCCAATCCGTTTTCGGTTGTGAAGGTGAATCGCACGCCTATGTCGCCCTGTTTGTCTATGTAAAACGTAGTGAAACCGGCGTAGTTTTCTTCGAGCAGGCGCTGAAAGAGTTTCTCTTTTTCGGCAACCCGCGACAAGTTAAAATACCTGCCTTTCGCTTTCGCGTAAGCGGTTAAGACGACTGTCTGGTCTTTGCGAATTTCGATGTAGAGGTCTAACCTTTCAGCCGCTTCGTTCTCGGACGTAGTCACAACCAAAGCGTTGTCATTCTTCGGATGCACAACATACTTCAAAGCCATCTTGTCGAGATGACCTTGCAGTTGTTTGAGCGTCACTGGCTCTTGCGCGTAACTTGCCTGTGCAAGTGTGAAAAAAGCGAATGCCAGTAAGAATGTCAAATATCGTTTGCTCATATTTGTTACTTCTCTATGTTGATTTCAACATAAGCCATCAAGTTTGCTAACGAATTGATAGAGTTCTTGTTGCCAATTCTGTCTTGCATTTGAACCCTTCTCGCCTCGCCTTCCAAAATACAAAGACAACAAATCCGATCCACGAACTTTGCATCCATAGCTTCTCTCAACAGGAAGCGTCAACATATCATCTAAGCCCTCAAAGTCAATAAGGAGAGACAGCCGTTTACTGCTTCTTTGAATTTCCCAGCTTGCAGAGATAGCATATTCATCCCCTGCATATTCAGCAATGATTTGCCACCCTTTGCTTTCCAAAGCCTCGCGTAACTCTTTCAGATGCCAATCAGCCATCTACTCCCTCACAAAACCGAAAACACATCCAGCGCATATTTCACGTTGCCGAAGGGCGCGGAGACTTGCACGCCTTGAACCAAATCGCGAACTTCCAGCAAAGTCTCGCGCGCAATCTTTAAGCCTTCTTCACGCGCTGCGTCTTTATCCGTGACCCGGCTCATGCGTTTCAAAATTTCATCAGGCACCACCACACCCGGCACTTCATTAGCCAAAAACTCGGCGTTGCGAAAACTTATAAGCGGCCAAATTCCGGCAATCACAGGGATGCGGCAATGCTCTATGCGTTTCAAGAATCGCTTTAGTTGCTCAACATCAAACGTTGGTTGTGTGATGGCGTATTCCGCGCCCGCTTCAACCTTCCACTCGAACCTTCTGAGCTCATAATCCAAATCAACCGCACAAGGATTGACGCCCACGCCTACATAAAACGATGTAGGCTTGCCGATAGGGTTTCCGCCAATGTCCAAGCCGTGATTCAAACGGTTGACCATGTTGACCAGACCTATCGAATCAATGTCAAAGACGGCAGTCGCTTCCGGGTAGGGTCCCATCTTTGGCGGGTCGCCCGTAATGATTAAAAAATTCCTCAAACCTAAAGCTGCCGCACCCAACAAATCGCTTGTCATGCCTAAAAGGTTTCTATCGCGGCAACAATAATGCACAACGCATTCGATGCCAACTTTTTGTTCAATCAGAGTGGAAACAGCGAGTACGCCCATGCGCGATTGGGCGCGCGGGCCATCCGGTACATTGACAGCATCAACGCCCGCCAATTTCAAAAGGCTGACGTTTTCCAGCATCTTCTCAGGGTCGCAACCTCTTGGCGGCACGATTTCGACAGAGGTGACGAACTTGCCTTCCGACATACTTTTTGCGAGGCGAGATTTTTCCGCGCGCGGCGTTGGTTCAACATCCGGCGGCATATCCTCAAGCTCCAGGACTTGAACCGTAGAACGTCCCGGCGATAAAGCCGCTACCGCGTTAGCGATTTGTTTGATATGTTTCGGCGTCGTGCCGCAACAACCGCCTACGAATTTTGCGCCCGATTGAATCAAGCGCTTGGCGTATTTCGCCATGTATTCGGGCGATGCCATGTACATCAAACGGCCGTCAACATTACGCGGCAAACCGCCGTTGGGTTGCGCGGAAAGTTTGCGCTGCGTGACCTGACGCATCTTTTCAATGGCTTCGAGCAAGGCGTGCGGGCCGACGGAACAATTCAAGCCGATAACGTCTGCGCCCCATTCATCGAGTTGTTTGCTGAAAAATTCTGGCGATGTGCCGTAGCTGGTGTTGCCGTCGTTTTGAATGGTCATCTGCGCGATGATCGGCAAATCGCAAATTGCATGTATGGCTTTGATTGCCGGTTGAATTTCTGCAAGGTCAGAGAAAGTTTCCAAGACAAACAGATCAATGCCCCCCTCAAGCAAAGCCTCTGCCTGTTCGCGGAATAGAGCTTCGGCTTCTTCCGTTGAAGTCTTTCCGTAAGGCTCTATGCGTATCCCTAGAGGACCGATGGAGCCTGCAACGAAGGCGCGTTCTCCGGCCGCTTCACGAGCGAGTTTCACGCCTACGAGATTGATCTCTTTGAGTTTGTCTTCGAGTCCATAGGCTTTGAGCTTGACGCGGTTGGCGCCATACGTATTGGTTTCAAGAATGTCGGCGCCCGCTTTGACGTATTCGCGGTGAATGCCAAGTACCAAATCTGCCTGTGTGAGGTTTAGCTCGTCATAGCAACGGTTGATGTAAACGCCGCGCGAGTAAATCATCGTGCCTACCGCGCCATCGAAAACATAAACCCGATCATCTGTGACTGCTTTGCGAAAATCTTTCATAAGTTCTGAGGACTAAGGACTGAGGACTGAGGACTGAGGACTGAGGACTGAGGATTGAGTGAAGCTATTAACCATTAAGTGTGAACAATGAATAGAGAACAGAAGAAGTCAAAAATTACTTCACCGCTCTGCATTCATAACAAAAAACTCAGTCCTCAGTCCTCAGTCCTCGTCACTAAAAAATAAAAGCCTCGCGCTAAACTGACGCGAGGCTGAACCCTGGTTGTTTAGCAGTTTTTTATGTGGAGCAATTCACCTTTTAAATCGCCACGTTAAATTATCAACGCTTCAAAGAATACCCTTCAATTTGCAATCGGTCAATTGCGCCGGATTCGCAAACCGATCTTCTGCCCTTAGCCGCTTGCAATGGAAGTTCAAGGAGTTTTGGGGAGTGCGTACTCGAAGTCGTAGGAATGCTTGCCGTCGGCAATCTTAATCATCATCTTGCCCGCAAGACCCGCCAGTTGATCGGTACCAGAATCCGGCACTACGGTGATGGTCAGTTGCGGTTCTCCGCGTGTCATGGTGCCACTGTGCTGGAGCGCGAAAGTGCCTTTGCGACCATTCAGGGTTCCGCTGACCTGCTCCATCGCAACGTAACCGGCTGAGCCTTGAACGGCTGTGCTGAAGGCGAGCATCTCGCCCTTGCCGGTGGCTTCGAGATCGCCGTGAAACTGTTTGTCTAGTAACAGCCTGCCGACGGTTGCGCCTGTGGATTTGTCGTCCTGCGTTTGAGGGGTCACCTTTACATCAAAGGTTCCGCTTGCATGCATTGTCATACTCTTCTCTTTTTGAACTGTATTTGGAATTGGTGAATGAGTCTGTGTATAGGCGTAGGAGCCAAAGCCAAGCGATAGGCAGATACCCACGATGATATTGGCTCGGGCGCGATATCGTTTTTTCATATTGTTGGTGTGATATGAGCTTGAATCTTTTGCGCATGATGCTGAACCATAATTCCGGTCATCCATATTTGCTCCGCTTTTCATTGGTTGAGCAGCGCCCTTGTCAATACGTGGCTTCTTCCTTATACCTGCCAATGCAGATCGTCGCCCCGAACCGACCCGCATCGCGGCTCGCCGCATTTGTCCGTCAGCGACAGCGTAACTGAAAATGACCTGCCAGAACGTATTGATTCCTCGACCTGTGACCACAGAATATGGCTTAAGTGAACCTTGGCCCGACGAAACATTGTCAACTTACCTTCCACGTTCTTTACGACCCACGAGAGATAGAAGAATCGTTCGGTCGGCGTCCCTTTCGCATAAGGACCAAGAAAGTTTGTCTTGCCATCCGGCAGCGGCGAGACGCGAAAACTCGGCTCGAACACAACTCGCTTTCGATTTGCCGGAACCGCTTCGACAACCTCGGCTCCGCGTTGGATTCCAACATAGACGGGTTCGTAGGTAACCGACTCTTCACCAATCCTGGCCACGAACTGTTTGCCTGGCAAGTCCTCACACTTTACTTTGATCTTCAACTCCATTTGCCTGTCCTCAGTTGCTTAGCGTTGGTAGGGGGCGAACTGCCCATATAGATTTTGTCGAATTCAGATTACAGGCTCCGAATGCTTTCCTACGTTCAGGCGTCTCCTCTGTGTCAACTGCACAGATAGCGGTGCTTCAGATTGTACCCTTTTTATATGGTCATAATATAAGCCTATTATCTCATGCTGCATTTTGACTCTGAGCGATTTCAAAGATGATTTCTCCCCTTCTTCAAAAGCTTCTTTCACACGGATGGGGACATTCGCTTTCTCACATTTCCATATATCAAACGGCTTAGGCGGCGATCCGGGATTGAAGGATTCAAAAGAACTTTGGCAGCCTTGTCCTGAAAACTCTGCTGCGAGCCTAAGCATGTCGTGTGGAGGAATAACCCACCACTCTCCTGCCCCAGTGGCTCCCGGACGCCAGATTATAGTGGTACGGTAGTCGAGAGGCCGAATTCCTGATATGCCGTTTTTGCTTAACTTCACTTCCAGCGGAACGATTGGCCCATTAGGGAAAGTCACGGTGAGGTCTGGTTTCCTCGCGTTTTTTCCTCCCTTCGGTCCGGATTCTAGCTCTGTTCCAACGGGCCATGAAAGAGATTTAATTGCTTCAATCGCCTTCTCTCCCTTTGCATGGTTTGAGTCTGAAACGGTTTCAAAGTTAGGGACACTATTTCTTGTCATTTGTTCAATCATTTTTTCCCCTGCGATATTTTTAAGCTATATCGTGACTCAGCCTTGCTGATGTGAGACGCTCATTCTACCAACCTGCTGGTGAGTCATTTGACACTACGTTGAGTCGCTCTTTTTAAGCATACAAACCAATATGCTTTAATCCCCATACAGATACTTTTGAATCTCAAATTTGCGAACCGCGCCCACAATATCTAACGGTCGGTGCGTCAGCGCAAGTCCGCTGCAAGAGTTGTTAGGCGCAGTTCGCAAACAGAAACTCCAACTGCTACATTGCCTATACGTGTTGATCTACCAGAATCGTGTTTCCATCCGGATCAACAATCATAAAGCTCGCCGGGCCAATAGAGCTTTCGTCTGCTTCTACAATCATGTTTATGCCACGATCTTTGAGCTGGCGCTGTAACTCTCGAACGTCGGTGAATTCTCCGAGCGGCTGAGCCTCCTGACTCCAGCCCGGGTTGAAGGTGAGAAGGTTGTTATCGAACATACCTTGAAATAGCCCAATGGCGTGGTCGCCATTCTTCATAATCAGCCAATTCTGCGATTGATCTCCTGCGAAAACTGTAAACCCCAGCTTCTCGTAAAAGAGCTTCGAGGTTTCAATATCTTTTACAGCCAAACTAACAGAGAAAGCTCCCAGTTTCATAATTTCCCCCTATGTTGTGTTCCTGACGCATAACACAAATTAGACTGCTTTTTCACAATACAAATCAATATGCTTTAATCTGTGTTTGCGTAGTTGTGAGTCTAAAGAACTGCTTAACTCGCCCGCATCATAACTCATCGCTTTCCATAAAAGCAACTTTGTTTCAACTAAGAGACATTATTTCATATTGCCTCGATGATGATAAATATTTTTTAGAAGCGATGGGTTATCGACAGACGAAAATCTACGATGCCTAAACGCTGAACCCCAACGAAGCAATTCAGTTTTTCAAACCAGCAAGTTGTAAAGATTAAAGCAACCAAGTTAGGATTGTGTCGTTGAATTTGCTGCGAGGTCTTCGATGTTCAAAATCAATAAAGCCATTTTATTCGCGATCTTTTTCTTGTTCGCATTTTCAGCGCGGGGACAGGAGAAAGAGAATCAAGACGAGCCAATCAAACTCAAAAGCGATCTGGTCATCGTCACATCTTCGGCGATTGACAGGCAAGGCAACGCCTTGAAAGCGCTCAAAGCCGAAGATTTCATGGTTTACGAAGATGGTGCGAAACAAAAAATCGAACACTTTACTTCAACCGAAGAGCCTTTCACCTTGATGTTGCTGTTGGATGTTTCAGGTTCAACACGCGACGACATCGCTTTGATCAAACGGGCGGCGAAAAACTTCCTCGCCGAATTGCGCGACAAAGACAGAGTCGGGGTGATTCTCTTCAGCGGTGATGTCGAAATGATTGCCAACTTCAAAGACTCGCACGCAAAAGTCGGGGCAGCGATTGACAGCCTGACTTCAACGCCCGGCGAAGACGGTTATCAATTCAGCACGCGA
>JANMSG010000387.1:0-13281 GCA_031389065.1 Acidobacteriota bacterium
GAAGAGAGTTGGCGTTGGGACAATAACCCATTCCTTGGCACAAAAGAATACAATGGACTTCGCATCATGATGATGCTCCTCTCCAATTGGGATAGTAAAGACCAGCGCGATACCGGACGCGGTTCCAATACGGCGATTTTCAATGTCAAAAAAACTGGCGAGGAGCGTTTCCTGGTAACTGACTGGGGTGGTTCGATGGGCAAATGGGGCGGCGTTTTTTCGCGTGAAAAATGGGACTGTAGAGGCTACCAGAAACAGAACTCTGAGTTCATTAAGGGCTCGCAAGGTGGCAATCTCCAGTTCGGCTATTCCGGGCAACGCACAGGGGATATTCGTGAAGGCATAAAACTCAGCGATGTGAAATGGCTGGTTCAATACATCGGGCGAATTACCGATAAACAGTTGCGCGACGGATTGGAAACCAGCGGCGCAACCCCGGAAGATGTCGAGTGTTTTACGAAAGCCATTCGTGAACGGTTAGATCAACTCAAACGAAATGCCGGGCTTTAATTCAATAGAATCGAAAATTAATATTTCAAGGAGCATTACGTATGAACGAATTAGTATCCCTGACGAAACAGGACGAAATCGGCATTATCACAGTAAATAATCCACCCGTGAACGCTTTGAGTCCAGGCGTACCCGAGGGCATAGCCGCAGCGATTGATGAAATCGAAAAGGATGAGGCGATCAAAGGCGGCGTAATCATCGGCGGCGGGCGGACTTTCATAGCAGGCGCGGATATCAAAGAGTTCGGCAAAATCACATCGGGTGAAAACAAACGCGGCGTTGCCTTCTTGCCACTGCTCAAACGTATAGAAGATTCGCCCAAGCCGCTTGTCGCAGCCATTCACGGCACGGCATTCGGCGGCGGACTCGAAGTCGCTATGGCATTTCATTATCGGGTTATCGCCCCGACGGCTCAAGCCGGACAGCCCGAAGTCAATCTAGGGATCATACCCGGCGCGGCAGGCACACAGCGATTACCACGTCTTGCGGGCGTTGAAAAAGCCGTAGAGATGTGCGCTTTTGGCGCTCCGATCAAAGCCAGTGAAGCAGTAGAGTTTGGTATTGCTGATCGCGTCATCGAAGGCGATTTGCTGGCAGGCGCGATTGAGTTTTTGCGCGAAGTGATTGCCAAAGGTGAGGCTCCACGAAAGACTTGCGAGTTGACGGAAAAGCTTGGAGATGAAGAGTCGAACGCGCCAATCTTCGCCAAAGCAAAAGTTCTGGCAGCAAAGCTCAAGCGCGGGCAAATGGCTCCCATCGCTGCGATTGATGCCGTCGAAGCGGCTACAAAATTGCCCTTTGATGAAGGCGTAGAGCGAGAAGCGGAGTTGTTCAAAGAATGCTTATTCTCGAATCAATCGAAATCTTTAATTCACGCATTCTTTGGCGAACGCGCGGTCTCGAAAATCCCCGACGTGCCGAAAGAGACCGCAGTTTACGAAATCAAGAAAGCTGCAGTTGTCGGCGCTGGAACGATGGGCGGCGGCATCGCTATGAATTATGCCAACGCAGGCATCCCTGTGTTATTGAAAGAGGCAACACAAGAACTGCTCGACAGAGGCTTGGCGGTGATTCGCAAGAACTATCAAAACTCCGTCAACAAAGGTCGCTTTCCGCAAGAGGTGATGGATCAACGAGTGGCTTTGATTACTCCTACGTTGACCTATGACGGATTCGAGGATGTGGATATCGTCGTCGAAGCGGTATTTGAAGGGATGGCTTTGAAGAAGGAAATCTTTGCCGAGTTGGACAAGGTTTGCAAACCGACTTGTATTCTAGCGTCGAACACATCGACCTTAGATATTGACGAAATTGCTTCGGCGACTTCAAGACCTGAAATGGTGATCGGACATCACTTCTTCAGCCCTGCAAATGTCATGCGGCTACTGGAAATCGTGCGCGGCAAAGCGACGAGCAAAGAAGTAATAGCGACTTCGATGGCGATTGCCAAAAAGATAAAGAAAGTTGGCGTGTTGGTGGGAAATTGTCGCGGCTTCGTAGGCAATCGAATGCTTGCGCCGTACGGACGGGAAGCGGTCTTTCTGGTTGAAGAAGGCGCCAGTCCTCAAGATGTAGATGGCGCATTGAACGAATTCGGCTTGGCGATGGGATACCTTTCAATGAGTGACTTGGCGGGCATAGATGTGGGTTGGCGCGTCCGTCAAGAGGCGAAACACTTGGAAAAACCGGGTATTCGGCAACCTTTAATTGGCGATAAACTTTACGAGATGGGACGCTACGGGCAAAAGACTGGCGCTGGATTTTATAATTACGATGAGAAACGCAATCGTATTCCAGATGCCGAAATCGAAGCGATGATAAAAGAGACGGCAACCGAAGCTGGCATCGAGCAACGCGAAATCAGCAATGATGAGATCATCGAACGCACGATGTATGCCTTGATAAATGAGGGCGCGAAGATTCTGGAAGAAGGCATCGCTCTGCGTTCGGTTGATATAGATATTATTTACTTGAACGGCTATGGGTACCCTTCGTGGCGCGGCGGTCCTATGTTTTATGCGGATACGGTTGGCTTGAAGAAGGTCTATGACCGCATTTGCGAATTCCACGAACAACACGGCGAGTCTTGGGAGCCTGCGCCTTTGTTGAAGAAGTTGGCAGAAGAAGGCAAGACCTTCGCCGATTTCGACAAAGGTGGTCTTTCTACATCAGCATAATGTTTGACGAATAATGCCGATGGTGTGAATTCTTTTCATACTGGCCATCGGCATCATTCTATTCATTTGTGGCTTCTATTTAATGAGGGCATTTGATGAATTCTATTCCTTGGATTTTACCTGTTTTGCTGACTATAGCGTGTAGCTCTCAAACCAAAGAATTGCCAAAGCAAGATGTTCTGGTGGTTGGCACCAAAGTCAGCTTGACGCCTCCTGACGGATTTGTGGTTTCCTCTCAATTCCCAGGTTTTGAGCAAGAGTCTCTAGGGGCTTCAATTATGGTAACTGAAATCGGTGGTCCTTTTCCTGAGGTTTCGGCTGGATTCTCGTCTCCTTCAGGGGCAGCAAAAAGAGGAATGATCGTTGTAGATAAACAGGCGGTTACGATCAATGGTCATAGCGGTGTCTTACTACGAATCAAGCAGAATGCCAGCGGCATAGAATTTTTAAAATGGCTATTAGTGTTCGGGGATGAGAAAGAATCTGTGATGGTTACTGCAGCATTTCCCAAGCAATTCGAAGATACACTCTCCGGAAAAATGAAAGCCAGTATATTAACTGCTAAATGGAACAAGGAATTAAACGTCCCATTTACGGAGGGCTTAAATTTTGTTGTCGTCGAAAAAGGTGATCTGAAGTTTGCCAAGAGAATATCAAATCTGTTGCTGTACTCAAAAGGCGGTATCTTTCCCAGCAAATCTGTGGATAACCCGGTTTTCGTCGTCGGGTCATCTTTTTCAAGATTTGCCATAGATGAGCGTGAAAAATTTGCTGAGAAAAGAATTACTCAATCAGATACTGTTCAAGACATTCAGATCGAACAATCTAGTGGAGTCATAATTGACGATTTACGAGGATACGAACTGTCAGCAAAAGGAAAAGATGTAAAATCTGGTGAGTTGATGGTTGTCTATCAAGTTCTGCTGTTTGAAGAGCAGACTTACTACATCATACAAGGGCTTGTCAGCGAAAAAGAAAAACAGGATTATTTAGCAACTTTCAAAGATATGGCACGATCTTTTAAACGCAAAAAATGACTGAAAGACTCATAGAAGCCCGGGCAAAATATGAATGACCAGAGCCTTTCCAGCTTGAAGAACGCCCGTTCGTGAAGTCGCAATGCTTGCGTTTGTTGGTGACTTTGAAATTGGACGCTGCGCGAATGCACTTGATTTCAGGCTTTGTTGATACGTACCTAAGACTCAATGCCGAAGAGCAAAAGATTTTTCAAAGGGAAGTTGCTAAAATTGAGCCTCGAAGGAGGAAGAAAATTATGGAATTGACTACGAGTTGGAAAGAAGAAGGCATCAAGGAAGGCAAGGCAATTGGCGAAAAGCAAGGGCTTGAAAAAGGTTTGAAACAAGCGTCTTTGACTATAGCCCTGCGACTTCTAGATCGGCGACTTGGCTCCTTGTCGCTGCGTATGCAAAAGCGTATTGAAAAATTATCACTTACGCAGTTGGAAGAATTGAGTGAGGCTCTTTTAGATTTTTCCAAGACTGAGGATTTGACAGATTGGCTAAATCAGGTTGCTGCTAAAGGAAATTAATAAAGGGGAGAATATGACAGAACGAAACGATACGATTGCTCATCGTTGGTTTGAAGAGGTTTGGAATAGAGGTCGCGAGGATGCGATTGATGAGATGTATGGTGAAGATTGCATCGCTCACGGGCTATCGGATGGCACGGGAAACGAGCCGCATGGACCGGCAGGGTTCAAACCGTTCTTCCATAGTTTTCGGACTGCTTTTCCAGATATTCATATCACTGTTGAAGATACCGTTTGCGAGGGCGACAAAATCGTCGCTCGTTGTCATATCACAGCCACTCATACAGGAGAGGGGCTAGGCATTCCTGCTACCGGGAAGCCAGTTGATTTTAAAGGCGTTGCGATCATCAGAATACGCGAAGGGAAAATTGTCGAAGCCTGGAATCACTTCGATTTCACGGACATGTATCAACAGATTGATGCGTTTCAACTTGTAAATGAGACGGTTATTCCAAAAAGGTAGGTATGCCAGATCACCCGAATGATTTTGCTTTGCATACGGAATTGGCAAAAGCCTTGCCTGACATTCCACGTTTTATCGAGTCTCGAGGGATGTTGCTTGCGAATCGTTGCAAAATCTTCGGGTTTGAAGAATCTGAATGCAAAAGCTTTGTTGTTTGTCATAATGAGGTAGGGCTGATTTCAGTGATCGGCAAGCCATCAATAGAAGCCATCAGGCAGGCGGTTGAAGGGAGCGACAAGCAGGGAGCAGTTCTGGCTTTCGATGATAATTATTTGATGGTTAAAGAAGGATTGCCAAATTGGCAATCTGAAAAAGCAACGCTATATCTGCTCGTCGATTCGCCAACACTTCCCTGTGTGCCGGATGGAAGAGTGCGATTCTTGAAAGCTGAGGAGGTCGAATCGCTCACAGGGATATCGGGTGAATTGAAAGAAGAACTCGTTATTGAATCAAAGGTCACTCGGATTGCCGCTACTATCATTGATGACCAGGCGGTGTCGTTTTGTTATGCGGGGGCAGTTACAGAAAGCCTTTGGGATATTTCGATTGACACGCGCGAAGGATTCCGTCATCAAGGGTATGCGGCATTGTGTGTAGCTTTTATGATTGATCATTTCAACAGGCAAGGCAAAAAACCTGTGTGGGGCGCGGTTGAATCAAATACCGCTTCGATGAATCTGGCTGCCAAGCTGGGTTTTGTGCCCGTAGATGAATTGTATGTGTTTGAGCGGTAGAATGATTTTACCGGACGTTAAAAAGTTTCAACTCTGGATCTATGATGGAATCGCAATTACTTTCACTTGGAAATGAGGAATAAAATATGAGAGAAGCAGTGGTAGTTGAAAGCGTTCGTACAGCGCTTTGTAAATCATTTCGCGGGTCATTTAATTTAACTCGCCCCGAATCTTTACTGGCGCATGCGCTTGATGCAGTGATGCAAAAAGTGCCGCAAGTTTCGAAAGAAGAGGTCGAAGATATTGTTGTCGGATGCGGGCAGCCACACGGAGCGCAAGGCAATAACGTCGCTCGCATTTCCACTCTGCTTGCAGAGTTTCCCGCTTCAACAGCAGCCATCACGGTCAATCGTTTCTGCTCGTCAGGGTTGCAGGCAATCGCTTATGCGGCGCATCAAATTTTGAATGAAGGCGTTGAGGCAGCCATCGGCGGTGGTCTGGAAAGCATTACGATGATGACGCGGGATTTTGACCCGCACCCAGTTGTGAAGGAAAAATATCCGGGCGTATATATGGTGATGGGCGACACCGCCGAAGTCGTGGCGAAGCGTTATAACATCAGCCGCGAAGCACAAGATGAGTATTCGCTACTGAGCCAACAACGCACGGCGAGTGCGCAAGCCGAAGGATTTTTCAAAGCAGAGATTGCCCCTATGAAAGTGACTCGCGGCAGCTTCGATAAAAAGACCGGCGAGGTGATTGAAAGACAAGAGTTCGTTGCAGAGAAAGACGAGTGCAATCGCCCGGACACGACGCTGGAAGGCTTGCTTTCACTCAAGCCACACTTCGACCCGAACAGTGGCAAAGGATCGGTTACAGCGGGTAATTCTTCGCAATTGTCAGATGGCGCGTCTGCGACTCTGTTGATGTCGAGTGAACGAGCGGAAGCTTTGGGGCTCAAACCCAAATTGATTTTTAGAGGCTTTGCCGTTGCCGGTTGCGAACCGGATGAAATGGGCATAGGACCAATTTATGCGGTGCCGAAACTTTTGAAGCGTCACGCCTTGAGCATAAATGACATAGACCTTTGGGAGTTGAATGAAGCCTTTGCTGTTCAGGTTATCTATTGCCGCGATATTTTAGGTATAGACCCAGAGAAGCTCAATGTCAACGGCGGCTCCATCGCGATTGGTCATCCATTCGGAATGACAGGTTCGCGTATGGTCGGCACGATTGCCAACGAGATGCAACGTCGCAAAGCGAAATTGGGCGTCGTAACCATGTGCATAGGCGGAGGGCAAGGCGCTGCCGGTCTGTTTGAAGCCGTCCTATAAATCGAATGTCGAAGCAAGGTATAAAAATACTTGAATTGGTTTCAAGTCTTCGTAACGGGCGAAACGTAGACAACGTAGTAAATAATGTAGCAACCCGCATGCTTTAAGCTAATCAAAATTTGAAAAGGAGTCTCCTCTATGTGGATTAGAAAAGGTGATAGAGACGCCAGGAAAGGCGTGATTTCTCCAGTCCCAACTCAGGTCGTATCGAACGAAGAGTTTATTCCGAGACCGCAAAGCGATAGACAGAAAGAGGTTGAAAACCTGATCGGTGATATGTCTGAAACTCGCGCCAGGAAACTCGGTTTGTCGCGTCGCGCATTTATGTCTACTTCTATGGGGATGGCAACTTGCTTTCTGGCTATGAACAAAGTCTATGGCAAATCTTTCGAGGTTGACGAAGTCGAAACCTGGGAGACCGATTCCTTTGAAAAGAAGTTCCCTAAGAGTGAATATTTCGTCATAGACGTGCAATCGCACTTCACAAACGGTTATGCGCTCAGGTTCCGCGAAATGGATTTCGCCAAAAACATGGGCTTCCAAAATCTGAAAGATGATAAAGAGTCTTACAGTTTCCAGAACTTTGTCAAAGAGATGTACTTCGACAGTGAAACTGCGATGTGTGTTATTGCAGGTGTGCCAAGCAGAGAAAAGAACAAAGACGATAAAGGTATTGTCCTGGAAGGCAACGCCAGAGACCGAGGCGCTTTGCCAAGCTGGTTGATGTCGCAAAGCAAAAAGAAGATCAATGAGTTGGCAGGGTCGCAACGCGCTTTATGTCAAGGCAACCTAGCGCCCAATCATTATTGGGACAAGACCGCAAACAAGATGGACAAAGCCGCGACGCTCGAACAGATGGAGCGCGAAGTGAAGCTTTACGGCATAGACTCCTGGAAGTGGTATTGCCACTACGATCCGGGTCAATCGGGCGGCGGCTTCCAACTCGATGATGAGAACGCAATGTGGTTTTACGAACAGACGCGCAAACTCGGTTTGAAACTCATCAGCACGCATAAAGGATTTTCCTATCAATCTGCAAAGCTCGGTCACCTGGCCAATCCAAAAGATGTAGAAAAAGCCGCGCTCCAAAATCCCGATTTCAATTTCGTGGTTTATCACTCAGCTCTCAAGCACGGTCCAAATGAAGGTAAGGTTTGGAACGACAAAGAGCATAACAATTATGATCCGACAACCGGCGATTTTGAATGGCATAAAATCTTAATGGATATCAAGAAACGCAATCCGAAGATGAATAATGTCTATTGTGAAATCGGCAGCTTCTTTAATGTTTTAATCATTGCTGACCCGATTATGGCTATGCACGGCATTGGCAAAAACGTCAAAACATATGGCTCCGACCATGTGGTTTGGGGGACGGATTGTTTGTGGTGGGGCTCGCCGCAATGGGCTATCGAAGCCTTCAAGCGTTTCCAGATTAGCGATGAACTGTGCGAAAAGTTTGGCTACAAGAAACTCACGAAACAGGACAAAGCAAATATCTTAGGTTTGAACGCCGCCAAACTTTACAAAGTGGATGTAAAAGCCAAACGCAATGCGCTTCCTGCGGATACTTTGGAAAAACTGAAAGCCGAATACATTGATAGAGGCGGCCAGCGCAGCAACTCCGCATATGGATGGGTTCGCGCCGACGATTAATCATTGAGAGGGGGAGAAAGCTCAAGACGGGGAGAAAGGGAGAGGGGGAGACGGGGAGAAAGAGAGAAACTGAATGTCACCCTTTCCCTTACAGGCTCAGGAATCGAACAAAGCGGGAAATAGCATAGAAGGTATAAAACTATGTCTGAACAAAATCGCCTAGAGCCTGAGGAACAAACCGAAAACACTCCCCCACTCCCTCTCTCCCCTACTCCCCCTCTCCCCTACTCTCCTTCACAACCCATAGGATGCGCGTCGCCATTTTGTGTGCGGCGCTTTTTATTTGCGTTACCCTTGCTGTCAAATGGATTGTTACGGCGCAACAAACTTCTGCACCTGTTCCTTTAACACCCCAAGCGCAACAACTGGACCCTAAGGCTTGGGGAAAGAATCATGCAGGAGAGCCTGTGCCCGAATTTGTTACGAGCGGTGAATGCTTGTTCTGTCATCGTAATGATGTGGGCACGACCTGGCAAAAAAATGCGCATGGATTAACCATCCGTCAACACGAAGATGCAACACAGTTCAAAGATATACTTCAAGGACAATCGAAACTTTCTGTTACGGGTAAAGAGGTCGAATATTTTTTGGGAAGCCGGCACCACCTGCGATTCTTGAAAAAGAATGGCTACGGTAAGTTTGCAATCTTGAACACAAAAGGTTCGCTTGACGCTAACTCCAAGATTTTAGATTGGCTGGAAACTGAAAAGCCTGCTTGGGATAAAGACAAATTCGCCAATCGTTGCGCCGGGTGTCACACAACAGGTGTTGAGCCTAAAACCAAGACTTTCTCAACCTTCAGCCTTGATTGTTACGTCTGTCACGGAGCCGTTGACCTTGAACACACAAACAACAGCGCATTGGTTTGGCTTTCAAAGAAACGCAAGAGCGACGTTTTGGCTGTTACCTCAATATGTGCTTCTTGCCATTTGCGGGAAGGGAAGTCGAAATTATCAGGCCTGCCTTATGCAAATAATTTCGTGGCAGGAGATAATTTATTCCAGGATTTCCAAGTAGATTTTTCAAAGGCTGATGATCAATCTTTGAACGCAGGTGATCGGCACGTCTATCGCAACGTCCGCGATGTCGTCTTATACGGCAAGCAGATTACCTGTTTGAATTGTCATTCGGTTCACGGGAATTCGAGCACAAAACACAGGCTCACACCAAAGACGCAGATCTGTTCCGATTGCCACGATACGGAAAAAAGTATCTATAAACCAGCCAAGCAATATACGGTCAAAAGTGCTCTGTGCGAGTACTGATCTGTGTTGGTGGTTTAGAGAAACTGAAAGTGGCTAATGCGTCACCACACCTAGTAGTTGGCTTTTGAGACGATTGCGGTATTCGATAGCTTGCTCAAGCACTTTGCGATATTCGTCAATCTCTACATCGCGAAAGCAGCAGACCAGTAATAAATTGCCTTCATCCGTGAAATTATCATCCCACGTCACGACCTCTTCATCCGTCCATTCTTTTGAATATTGCTGCATCTTTTCGTCCGGCATATTGTCGAAATAGGCGCGCAAGTTAATAATTGTGTCATCAATTGGCTCCTCAGAAGGCGCTTGCTCGAAATTCCATTTTCTTTCTTCCATCAGAATAAGGTTCCTTTGTGAAATTCTAATAATAAAGTTGAGTATAACAATTTTTTTATGCTTCTTGAATTCAACTCAAGACGAATTGAATTTCATCAAGTAAATCTCATCGTGTAAAATCAGTAAATAATTTACGATTACAAAATTAAGAGGAAAATTTAATGGCAAGCGGAGATATTAAAAATGTGCTGGCATTGTTGGCGGCAAGCCCGGAAAACGAAGATTTATCCATCGAAGAGACTCGCATCTATTTCGATCAAATGGGACTAAGTTTTCCTTTGCCAGACGGCGTTTCTATCTCTTCGGCAGACGCGGACGGCATCAACGCCGAATGGGTGCGAGCCGCAGACGCCAGTGATGAGGTTGTTATTTTATATCTTCACGGAGGCGGTTATGTTATCGGGTCACTAGCATCGCATCGTCATTTATGCGCTTCGCTCAGCCAGGCATCGGGCGCATCAGTCCTGGCTTTAGATTATCGCTTGGCTCCCGAAAATCCCTTTCCTGCGGCGGTCAAAGACGCAGTTGCGGCATTCAGATGGTTATTAAAACAAGGCATAAAATCAAATCGCATGATGATAGCCGGAGATTCAGCAGGAGGCGGGTTGACGGTTGCAACGCTTATTGCATTGCGTGATGAAGGCGTTGAAATGCCTGCTGGCGGCGTCTGTATTTCCCCTTGGGTTGATTTGACGAATTCATCAGAAAGCTACATAACAATAGCTGACCCTATGCTCAAGAAAGCAGAATTAGATTTGATGGCACAGTCCTATTTGCAAGGGCAAGATGCGAAGACACCGCTTGCTTCCCCTCTGTTTGCCGATTTGCGAGGCTTACCGCCGTTGTTGATTCAAGTAGGCACAGAAGAATATTTGTATGCCGATTCAATCAGCCTTGAGGCGCGGGCGGAAGAAGCTGGCGTAACGGTTACGCTTGAAGTGTGGGATGAGATGATTCACATCTGGCATTATTTTTACCCAATGCTGAAGGAGGGACGCGATGCCATCACGCGAATCGGCGAGTTTGTGAAAACGCAAACCAAGCAATAAAGGTCAAGTTTGTGGCTGGAAATAGGGCATGGCTATATTTTCTGTCACGCGCTCAAATATAACTTCAACGGGCAATCCCAATTCAATTTTATCCAGCGACAGGTTTCTTAATCCGCTGACCATTTTCACACCTTCATCCATCTCAACGATTAGAACAGCGTAGGGAACATCGGACGCGAATGCCGGATGCAGAGGTGCGTGTGTGACCGTCCACGAAAAGATTTTGCCGCGCCCGCTCGATGCTACCCAATCCCAATCAACTGAGCCACATGTGGCGCACATCGGTCTTGGTATATGCCGCCAAGTGTCACAGTCTTTGCATTTTTGAAAACAAAGCCTTTCCTCAGCACAGTGTCGCCAATATTGTTTGTTCAATTCTTCAATCGGTTCAGGAATCGCTCTCATATATCTCACATTATATCTAATCTCGAATTTCGAGTAGGCAGTAGGCAGTAGGCAGTAGGCAGTAAGAATTATTTAGTTTGCGCGAAGATATCATAAGGTGCTCGTCGAATAGGCAGTATGTAGTGAGCGTCTTGCCACAAACGGGTCAAAAACATTGCATCAAAACTGCCTACTGTCTACTGTCTACTGCCTACTGCTTCAGCTTCTTGCTAAAATCGCAATGCTGCCGTCGCCCAGATCGCCCCAGCCTGTCACCAAGCCAAGCTCTGCTTCTGCAACTTGCGCCTCGCCAGCTTCGTGGCGAAGTTGGCGCACGCATTCAACGATGTGATTGATGCCCCAGGTATGCGCTTGACTCAGCAAGCCGCCGTGTGTGTTTAACGGAAATTCGCCCCCTAATTCGATTCGCCCGTTGCTCACGAAATCGCCGCTCTCGCCTACACCGCAAAGTCCTAACGCTTCAAGCTGCAAAAGTACAACGTACGTGAAGCAATCGTAGATTTGCAAAAAATCAACATCGGTCGGTTTTATCTCAGCCATCTCGAATGCTCGCGGGGCAGCATTGGCAAGCCCGATTCTGAGTAAGTCAGAGCGTGAAGCATAGTCATCGGCGGGGTACGGGTGACCTTCTGCAACCCCAAGAATGGCTACAGGAGCCTGTTTTAAGTCTTTCGCTCTTTCCAAGCTGGTGACAATAACCGCGCAAGCCCCGTCTGTTTCCAGTGAACAATCGAACAAACGAAAGGGTTCTGAAATCATCGGCGACGCGAGATAATCTTCCATTGTCATAGGCGTGGCGCGCATCAAGGCTCGTTCATTTAGCTGCGCATGTTTTCGGCAAGCGATGGCTACCGCGCCCGTGTGTTCGGGCGCAATTCCATAAAGCTGTTTGTGACGATTGGCGAGAAAAGCATAGCCTTGAACGGGAGCCAGTAAGCCGTAAGGAAAATAGAAGTCTCGCGTGTTGTTGGCAAAAGGATTGACCAGAGGTTTGCCTTGTCTGGGTGCCTTGGGCTTTGGTCTGATTGCCGTGTAGCCTAACCACCCCAAAGTGATCAAAACATGGGTAGCGATTCCCGAAACGACAGCCATCGCGGCGCTTTGCAAAGCCGCAACGGGACTGGCACCGCCCATATGAATAGTTGTCGAATAGCGCAAATTTTCGATGCCCAAGTTCGCGGCTAATTCTTCTGAGGTTGTAAATAACGGCGGCGGGATGATACCGTCAATATCGCATGGAGAAAGCCCCGCATCGGCAATTGCGGTGCGCGAAGCTCGCAACATCAATTCAACCTCGGAAAAAGGTGAGCCTTTGACGTAATCGGTTTCGCCGATGCCAACAATCGCCGCTTTGTTTTTCAAACTCATAAATTGGATATCAGATGTCAGATTTTAGATTTTACTAAGGTGTGATAGTAAACTGCTGATGTGTTAACTAGCATCTGACCTCTGATATCTAACATCTATTCATCTTCCTTTGAAATTCGGTTTGCGTTTCTCATGAAAAGCGGCTGTGCCTTCCTTCACGTCGTCCGTATAATTCGTCACCATCACAGCTAATGCCGCGTCTTCGAGGGCGTTCTCCAGATCCATTGTCTGTTGTTTGTACATCATTCGTTTGGTGATTCTGATGGCGATCGGCGGTCCCTCTGCCAATCGTTCCGCCCATTGCTTTGCCGTTTGCAATAACTCGGCATCGGGCAAGACTTCGGTTACCAAGCCCAACTCTTTCGCTTGATTTGCAGGATAGACTTCGGAAAACAGCGACATCTTCAAAGCGTTCTCTAGTCCCATGAATTTTGGAAAGAGATATGCTCCGCCTTCATCGGGTATAAGCGCGAACTTTAAACTTGTGTCTCCGAGTTT
>JANMSG010000390.1:0-9314 GCA_031389065.1 Acidobacteriota bacterium
TAACGCTTCGAGAGCGACAAGCGGCATTCCTTCGGTTCTACCATCAGGCAAAACCCTTGAAGGAATCACCAACATATCACATGAAGCATAGAGCCGTGCTTTTTCTGCTTTACCAACGCGACCAAAAAAAACAGCGTCAACATTGAGTTTTTTTGTTAATCGTTCAAGCGCCTCTCGCCGTTCGCCATCCCCCGCGATCAGCAATTGAACATTCGGTAGATGTGCCAGTGCATGTAATAAAATGTCGACACCTTTGATCTCGATGAGGCGACCGATGAAAAGTATTTTGTAAAGGCAAGGTGAAACGTCCTGGTAATGATCACTCCAGCAGGAGTTTGACGAACATCTTTTTTGAATGGAAACCTCGAAATCCTTGTACGGGCGACCCTCTGTGGTCACCCCTCCGTGGGATTTTATGAAGTTTGAATCAGGGGCGGTCAGAGACGACCGCCCGTACATGGCTTTTGCAGTTTTCTCACTACTCGCATCCTCGCCTGTTAAGATTTGAGTAATACTTTCCCCTCCCCCTACAGTTGAAACATCAACACCCATTGGAATCACTTCGATTTTATCTATCGTTTCAGGGCAAAGCGTAAGGAGTTTCTTTTTCAAATCGCTGCTGACCGTGATGATTCGATGGCTACGCCAAATGATGAAGCGCGAAAGCATACGCCCTCCACGCATTCGCATCAATAAATGCAAAGCGCCAGAGTGTTCTATCACAATGTGACGCTTGTGAAACAAAGCCGCGATGAGGGAACCGATCAAACCCGATGGCAACATCCAATGCGAACAAATCACCTCAGCGTGCCGAGCGAGTTTTACTGCCTTGATGAAAAAAGAAAACAATGAAATCAGTGTTAAAAATTTTGTAGAAATATTGCCGGACTGCAATCCATTCCAATCTTTACTTGCTTGCAGGAGGTCGAATGATTGAGGCAAAAAACTTTGCGAGCGCATGAGTTTGAAGGCATCGTCCTCGGAATCATTGGCTTGGGAATCGGCGGGAGCCAAAACTTGCACATCAAATTCCCTTGCAAGACTTCGCGCAAACTCGCGCACATAACCACAAGTCTCGTCGTCCGTTGAACTGGGAAACGAGCTGGTTAATATCAAAATAGAAGGTTTACGTTTCTTCATGAATCGGTTAATTTGCGGAATTATTTTCGTTTTCCTGCAGAACCAACTTCGGTGTCGCAGCCTTGCTTAAAAATAGTCTGCGGAGATAGCTTCGCGCTATCAAAAAACAGATCACCGGCACGGCAGTAAACGGATTGATGCCTGAAACTTCATCATCATACACAGCACAAACAGGTACGCTTTCGACCCTCAATCCATTGCGACACGCTTCAAAAAACATCTCGTTAGGAAAGCCGTAACGGTCATAGAGCACATCGAGATTCATTCGTTTCAACGCTGTACGACGAATCACCGTGTAGCCGCACTGCGCGTCCAGACTCTCAGTAAAAGAAGCAGCGCGGCGTGTCAGAAAACTGAATATTTTATTACCTGCGAAGCGCGCCAAAGGCATACAGGAAATCGTCTGCGAAAGAAAACGATTGCCCTTCACATAATCCACTTCTGCAATCGCGCAATCCATTAAGCGAAACAAATCTCGCCCGTCCATCTGTCCATCGCCATCCATAACGACTACGAAATCGGCGTCGCTTTGCAGGCAATATTTGTAACCTGTCTTGGTAGCCGCACCGACGCCAAGATTATGCTGGTGACGCAATTTGATGACTCGAGGGTCTTCAATTTCCGCGAGCTTCTCCCACGTGGAGTCCAGACTGCCGTCATCAACTGCGACGATCCAATCCACAAAAGTAGGCACGCGCGAAATGGCTCGACCAATATGATTTTGTTCATTATGAATTGGCATGACAACTGCCACCTGAAAACCTTTATACATCTTCACCTCGACAACAGCTAAAACGTATTCAGCTGTTTCTGTCATAGACGCCTATGCCGCTTGCGTCGCCAACTTTATGATAATTCAAATTTACTGCATCCCGTACACGAGTGTCTTTCAAACTATCTTGCAACAGAATCAGTTTCGGTCGTTTTTCGGAAATCATTTGCAAAACGGCTTCTCTGTCCTCTTTTCTGATACCTACGTTGCGCCACCAAACAAACTTTGTTGGATTGCGCCGTCCTGAAAGAAAATAAAATCCCGCGCCACGTTGTCCAAACGAAAAAACAAAATCATCAGGCGAACTGTTGTCTTGAATCAGCTCAACTAAGCTTTTGACAAACTCAGCCTGCTTGGGTGGAACGAGTATCCCTTGCCCGCGCTCAATTGCAAGTGGCGTACGGTCTATGAATCTGAAATGCGAATCGAAATTCGGCTGCCAGGTATTGACGAAACCTACGAGCATCAATAAAGCAATCGCCACACCGCCACACCAAAAAATAGCGCGTGATGGCGAAGGCAAATACTTTGAAAAGTAGTCGCGCAATCGTGGCAAAAGTTTCGCGCCGATAAGCAACAGCAGCAAAAACGTCGGCGGCAGTGAGCGGACCAAATGATAGTAATCGGCTCGCGGATACATTTCCAGATAAGCACCTAAGGCGAATAAACCAACAATGACAAGCTTGCCACTCTGCTGCCACCAACTGCTTTGAAGAGGTGATTCACCGGCTGAATCTGCTTCTTCCGGCTTTCGACTCTTGACTCCTGACTCCTTTTTCAACTGCCACAACAAAACAACGGCTATTCCGATAAAAAGAAATATCGGCAAGTACGCCATGAAAGCCATTGCCGAGTTTTTGATGATGAATGCTCTGTTTGGAATGAGCAACGCGATTGCCGCCAGTAAAAAAACAACGATGAGATAAGACTGAAAATATTTCTGCGCTGTGCGAATGATAATCAGCGAGCCGACCGTTACGACAAGTAAGCCTGCAGTTGTTGGCGCGAGCCATTTCAAAGGCGGTAGCGGCACTGCGCGTTCGCCTCCATAAGCTGAAGCGTGATGGATGAAGTGATCAAACATCGCGCCGAGCGCGTCATTGCGAAGTAAATAAAAAAGTAGAGGCAACAAGGCAACGGCAAAACCTAGCCAATAAATAAAGATTGTTTTTAATGCAATAAGTAGGCGTTCCGAGTGAGTCGAACTGGAAAGAGTTTGTCGAGAAATTGATTCTGCAATATCGCGTTGAGCAGGAGACTCACCAGCGATTGTGCCTTGCGTAAAAAAGCTCCGGTTAATTGTGAGTTCTCTGATGAGGATTGCCAGTGTGCCGCAACCAAACAATAAAATGCCTACGTTGTATTTGAATAAAAAGACGACTCCTATTGACAGCCCACTCAGGAGAAGAAAAATAAATCGCCCGCGCTCATCGTGTTTGAGCATAAATATTATGCCGAGCAAAATAAAGAGCATCGAATACTGGGTTGGAAAAACTCCAAAGATGTATTTGTAGCCAATCCAACTGAGCGACAAAGCTACAGGAATCAGTGCAGGCCAAGCCCCGATTAATTTCTTTGCGGCAATATAGAGGGCAATCAAAGTAGCGAGTTTGAAAGCAAACAAACCGATATGGATCGTCAGTAGGTTCGTTCCGAACATTCGCATCAACGAAGCGTTGAGCCAGAGAATGCCAGGCGTGTAATTGTAGAGGAAATCTCGATAAGGAACTTCGCCTTGCAGGACTCGTTCTGCGGGAGAAACACTGTAGCCAATCACAGAAAGCCAGGCGCTGCGATTGTAAAACAAACCAAAGCAAATCAGACCCGCAACGATGGTCAGAGCCAACGGCAAGAGGCGCATCAATTTGTGTTGATGCGGGGGTGCGGCATTGGTATCAAATTCTGTTTTTGAAAGAGTCATCTATCTTTCGAGTATCAACGTTTCGCCAAATTCTTTACTCAGCTTGAAATTCTCGCTTATGAAATCTCGCATCGGCTGATATTTTTCCGCCGCCAAGTCTTTGTTGCTGGTGACAATTAAATTAACCTGCTCGCGTTTCAAAGCATCGAGTGTAGCAGCACGCTCCGTATCCTTCACCCCTACGCCACCCCAAAATTGCGCGCCTGACGGATTATTCCTGTCGGCTAAAAACAGATACGAAGACCCCGCATAAGACTGCGCGAAGAAGTAGTCACTGACTGGAACGCGCTCTTTGATAAAAGCGACTGCCCGATCAATTTCGTCAGCTTTTTCTGTTGGGAAATAGACGCCGCGCCCGCGTTCGTTGTTCAATTCTGTAGCGCTTTTGAATCGCAGATGGTTATCAAAATAGGTCTGAAAAAACAATCTCGCACCGATCAAAAAAATCATCAGCGGCAAAATAGCCAAAGCCATTTTCAATCGCATCGCTCCACCTGCGAATGATTCAATCTGCGAACGGAAGCGATAAAGGATGTAGAGCAAAAGCAAGGCAATGAATGGCATTGAGGCAATTGCCTGTTCACGCGCAAATCGTGGAAAAGCTTCCATAAAAGCCGCCGCTGCGCACACCGTCACCGCCAGCATAGCGCGTTGATTTTCAAATCCGAACCGTTTGCCAAACAAACAAAAGAATAGCCCCGCCGCGATAATCATTACCGGCAAGTAAAAAATCAATGCGTCAACAAAATCCTGCCTTGCCAATAACAAAAAAAGCGAGATGGATAAAATCGCAATCGCAAAGATGCCCAACGCAACAATTCTATTCGATTTGAAATGGTTCGCCGTAAACGCGCAGACGATGATCCAGAGCAAAACTACAACGGGAATAATAGGTGAAGGCACAGCCGCTAATCTGTTCAATAAAAATTCGCCCGGTCCGAAAAGCAGCGTCTGTATCATCTTGCCGAGCGCGCCTTTCGATTGCATGTAAATCAACACGGGGAGCACGGCAATCGCACACCCGCCTATGACCGACAAAGCACGTTTGTAATTTCCCAACATCTGTTTGAGTGAAAACCTTGATTGATCCTCCTCAAGCAGCACAACAACGAGCGCGCCCGCTACAGCATAAGCTCCGATGTTGTGCTTAAACAACGCAAGCACGCCGAGCCCCAGGCCTGTAGCAAAAAGGTTGAGTTGATTGCGCGAATTCCCCAACAGGAAAAACAGAGCCATTGCCAGCAATAACGCGCCATAGTGCATAGGCACTGCTTTGAAGGGACCATTAGGACGGAGCCAGAAAAGTGAAAACGAAGCCCCGCTCAAAGCCCACGCGCTAGGCATCAAGCGACTGGCGCATAGAAAAATCGCAAGCGTCGTTAGCGCTTTGAAAATCAACACGCCGAACAAGGCGTTGAATAAAGTGATGCCGAAGAATTTGAATATCGCGGCGTTTAGGTAAAGCGTCGCCGGAGGATAGAGCGTGTGAAAATCGCTGTACGGAATCTCTCCGTCCAGTACGCGCTCTGCGCCGTACAGATTATAGCCAATTGAATACGATAGAGAGTTTTCTTTGTTGAAGAGTTGCGAGAATAAAATCACGGTGACAAGGGAAAGCAATAAGAAGCAGAAGAGGTTTCGTCTTTGTGTCTCTGTGTCTCTGTGGTTCATCAAATTGGATGCTCAACAATTAATCCGCAAGCCGCACCTGGCAATCTAAGATTAGCAATCTGAAATCATGAGCTTCATGCTTCAGCGCGTTTCGAGGCGACCTGCAATTCCCTTTTCAGCAACCCCGCGCTTGAAGTGTAAATGATGCCACCGATGATTGCATTCAACAGTATGGGTGCAAATGCCAAAAGCGAAAATAACAAAGCTTGCTCGCGTCCGACACCCGCGCTTGCAAACAGAGCGACCAGCGCCCACTCGCGCACACCGATGCCGCCTCCCCAGGTCGGCAGCATACGAATCATGTCAACCAGTGAAATGAAAGAAAAAACCACGAAAAAGCTTACAGGCAAACTCATCGCTTGCGCGACAATGAAACAACCCAACCCCCAGACGACTCGTATCAAAACTGACAACAATACCGTCACGAGAAGCATTCGCTTGTGCTTTCTCAACTCCGATACAGCTTCAAGAGTGCGCGCGGCGGCAACCCCGATTTGCTCCATTCTGATTTTCGTGCCGAACCATTTAGCCAATCGCGCCAATCTTGACGAAAGAGCTTCGCTCATCAAAGTCATTGATGCGACCAGCGCGAGCGCCAATACAGCCTCACCGAAATAAAAGATGCGACCTTCGGGCAGGCTGCCCCGGCTGACAACCGTCGCGGCAAATCCCAACAACAACAAAGTAAATAAGCCTACGAGCCTTTCATAAATCAGCGAAGACAACACGAAAGGTTTATCGCGCACCTCGCGGTCAGCAAAAAATAAGCGCGCCACATCGCCGCTTATACCGCCACCCGGTACGAAGTTCATAAAGAAAATGCCGATTAAATAATAGACAAAGAGGCGATGCGTTTTGATTTTGTGACCCCGTACACCGAGGATCACGCTCCAGCGATAAGCCATCAACCAGGTGACACAGGCAGTTGCCAAAACTACTAGAGGAAGATAAGAAATTTTCGTTGCTTTGATGGCTTCAAGGAGTCCGCGAGTATCCGATTTGATAAGCAACAAGGCAAGGGCGCCAACGCCCACCAGGACTTGAATCACTCCGCGCCAATTCAAGTTGCGACTCTTTTCCGTCAAAGGATTATCTTGTCGTATTTCGTCCATGTTCTCGGTTCGCTCTATACATTCGGGCGGTTACTTCTGCTTCTCGCTACTGCCTTTCTCCCCTTCACCCACTCTTCTCTTCATCGCGTGGCGTGACTTCGAGTGGACATTTATCCACATCTGGGCGATTTCTCTCAGCGTCGAAACCACATGACTGGCTCTGACAGTCGAGCGCCCCGCTGGGCGCGGATAATGTCGTACACCTATTTCTACAAGCTTCATGCGTAAATATCTAGCCTTTGCCAGGATCTCAGCGTTGACAAAAAATTTCTTTGATTCGATGGTAATGTTATCGAATACTTCGCGGCGAAACAGCTTGAAAGCACAATCAATGTCACGGATGCCGATTCTGAAAATGATTCGCACCAGAAGATTGTATCCCCACGACAGCACCAGACGCGTCAGTGGATCAAAACGATAGATACGAAATCCGCAAACAATGTCTGCATTTTCGATAAGCGGTAATAGATTTTTGATCTCGCGAACATCGAATTGATTGTCTGAATCGGTAAAGAAAAACAATTGATGCCTGGCGCTCGTGAATCCGCTTTTCAAAGCTTGAGCATAGCCTTTATTCGGCTGGTGATGAATGACGCGAATGTGTTCGGGGTCTTCGGCTGCAAGGCGGTCGGCGATTTCGCCGGTCTGGTCAACAGAACCGTCATCAACGACGATGACTTCCCAATCGCGCAGCCCAAGAGATCGCAAGACTTCAGCCATTCGCGTCGTGGCGGTCTCAATATTTTCTTCTTCGTTGTAAGCAGGCAGTACTGCGGAGATGGTGTCAAAAGTCATAATTATCGTTTACACTGCGCTTCTATAAACTCCAAGATTTTTATGGCTTTATCTAAATATTCTTTTAACTGACTGAGGGTTATGCTTGAGTTATGATTTTTTCCATGGGCTATTTGATGTCGGTGATTCATTATTGAATCAATAGCTCCATCATATCCATTTGTGTTTACAAAATTTTCTAACTCATCCTTCCAATCTGTATTAAAGGCTGCTGCAATATCTAGAAATCTCTGTGTTTTAGGACTTCTTATTGGAGAAAGCGTTGAGCTTACATAATTTGCTATGGGTTTAGTCACTTTATTTCTGGCAAATTCCACATAGATTTCTTTCAAAGCATTTTCTATCAATCCTGCACTCAGCACACAAAGATATTTTGCCCAGTGTGCTTGCATTTCTATGTTCCCCCCGCAAGCCTCATATGCTTTCTGAAAAAGTGGCTCTAGCCTTTGAAATTGTTTAGAAATTTCTTGATTTTGCATTTAGATCTCTTGAAACTTTTCTATAGCTTTCGAGATTCTAGCCGATACATTCTTCTCATCAGAGGTAGATTGAGATACTAAGTCGCTATATTCATGGTCAGCGATTAACTGATCGTATATTTCCTTTACTTTACTAGTATCTTCTATAACACCTTTACTTATTCTTAATGCTAATCCAATCATTACAGAATCAAAAACAGCAGCGTTGATTGCGCTTATCGGCCTAAATGCTTTTTTACCTATACTCGTGCAAACCAAATCAATTGTTTCTACAAATATTTTCTCTGTATTTGATAAAAATTCATCATTAGCATTTTGATGCCTTCTAGAGAATTTATTCAGGAATTCATTCATGGGTCTCTCGTAATTATTTCTCTCGAACCAGAAAGCAAGAAAACGAAGAATTAATTCTTGATCTTTCAGACGAGCGTTTTTCTTACCATAAATAATCCTCCAATTTTTGTAGTCGTTTAGTTTTTTAATATGTCCTATATACTTTCCGTGATATATAGCAGTACGAATTTCTTGCGGGGTTAATCTGCGCCCTTCACTATTTAGTCTGTCAAAAATATGATATATGCTTGTATCGTCTTCTTTGGGAGATTCTTGTTTAATTATAGTTGCATGAATCAAAGAGTCATTAAGCTTAATCTTATCTTGTTCCTCTAGCTTATCGAATACTAGGCCTTCAAATTTAGGCTGAACCTCTAACAATTTAAAGATCTGTTTCTTTTGATCTTCATCTTTAGGATTAAAAAAACCATTATAGAAAAATTGCAATGTTTTCAATCTTTGTTGTCCATCTATAACAAGAAGTTTATTTGATTCGGATTCACGAACAAGGAAAATGCCTGGTACAGGCAAGCCTAGTAGTAACGATTCGATAAATCTTGAGGCTTCTTTCTGAGTCCAGACAAAATTTCTTTGAAAAGGTGGGATTACTATATCACCTCGGTCTAGTCTTTTGACTAAACCTTCCACATCATAATCAGCTCCATAGCTATTAATATCATATTGCACTAAAGGAACCTGATGGTCTTCAGCAGATGAATCTTCCACAACCTGTTGATCTAGATTTCCTTGTAGTTCAATAAGATTTTCTTGGATTTCATTAGAAACTGACATAAATACCCTCCTAATTATACAAAAGAAATTACCCTAAATATCGCAAGCTTCTCAGGCGTTCGCGGATCTCTTCGCTCTCTTCATCACTCATCACGCCGACATCGCTTGAACCTTCATACACCGAAGCATCCGAACTGCTCACGGGATTTCACTTACAAAAATTTTAAACTGTTCTTCATTTGCTCAGCAGTCTCTGTATTTATCAACTCTAAAAGCTTACGTATCTGTTCACCGGTAGAATAGCGTAGGCGATCAACAACCACGATTCCGGCGTGTGCTTTGCCTTGAGTTGCGTACTC
>JANMSG010000398.1:0-2836 GCA_031389065.1 Acidobacteriota bacterium
CCTCTTCCGTTTCAATCGCCTGTTTCGGTGTTTTGTTACCCAAAACGGGTATGATCTCCTCAGTCCAATTAGAATAAAAATCAGTCAAGTGATTGTGGATGAGTTGAGACAGAATTTCCGGGGGTATATCCGCTTGCGGAGTGTCCTTAGCCGACTCAAGGGCCTTTTCTGAACGTGGATCGACCATTTCCCTGATCTGGTAGCTGATAAATTTGCCAGCGATAACCTCCAGCCACTGCCTCGCATCATCTGCCATCTGCAGGGTGCGGCAAAATACCTCCAGTTTATCTTTTCCTTTCGGATTGAGAGCGGCCCGCGACCGGCGTTTTTCGTCTCCGAAGGGAGTGAAACGCACCCACCCACTCTTCCTGTCTCCCTCAACTTCAGGCTGCTGAGCGAGCAATTCCTCAAGTGCTTGCCAATCCCTTACCTGGTAATGGTCAGTAGTCAACATGATCAACTCGCCGGTGGAGGCGTCAACCAACGTAGGAAGGGGGCGTTTTGCAATAAGTCCCATAATCCATTGGTCAGTGATATGGCAACTCACAACCTCGCGGGCCAGGTCTGAGTCCAAGGAAACTCCTTCCATTTCTCGCAAGATCTCATCTCGGCAGGCCAGTGCCTCGTCGCGAGCAAACGGGTAAGCTGCACCCGACATGACAAAACCGCTGTCAAGCAGGATGAGGCGGGTACCAAAAATGTCGAGACGAACCAAGGACCGGGAGGCCGATCTTTCGGAAACCCAGGCCGGCGGAATTTCGGGGCGTAGGAGGTCAGCCAGTTCCAGCCCCTCTTCAGGTTTTACCTGCCGCACCTCATACAGGCTCAAGGGGCGTTCTCCCATAGCCTTTAACCAATGCCGTCCCTCCTGGGACAACAAAGGTCCGCCAGTGCCGAGGAGAAGTTCGCGAACTGGTGTCCTTTTCCCCTTCACATCAATACACGCATCATTGAGGAGCCATTCACTGGAGTTGATATGAATCATCTCCTGAAGATTTGGCGACACCTCACTCAAGCGGTCACGATCTTCTTCTTCAAGCGACCCAAAAAACTCAGTATCGAGAACCTCGGAAACCTGCGGCTCGTAATGCTTTACCAGCCAGTCAAGGGCGCGTGATGCCGCTGAGCCTTCTTCACGCCGGCCAGGCATAGCTTCTACCTCCTTCTTCAAGCAGCAATTTTTGTATTTCTTGCCGCTACCGCAGGGGCATGGGGCGTTGCGACCGATTTTATCCGGCATAGAAATATCCTTTCTTCTTTAGGGGAAGTAGAGGTGCTATTGCCCGTAAATGGGCAATTTGGTGATACCCCAGCTGGCCAAATGTAAAGAGTTAGCCAAGTGGCATTTTTGCCATTTGGGTTGTCACTACCCCGACTCGTTTTGTCCAGCGGCGGCCGGGCAAGTCCGGATTGAACGTGAGCCTGGAAAGCTTCTGATGAACGCTTAATTCTCACCATTATTTCGCAGTCAATTTTTTTTCTTCTTGTTTTTTCTACTTGGGCTTGACTTGTTTTTTGGTTTTTCGAATAATGACGGTTGTGTCCATTCTTTGTAGTTATCCTGGCCCTTCCTCTTGAAAGGATAGTATCGTTTGCATGCCACCATTACCGCAAAATCTGGTTGTTTGCAGCTTCTTCGACAGGAAAAACACAACTTGCAAGTATTTTGATTGGTAGAATTTGACATATTTATTGTTTATTCAGCGTTTATTCTGCTTTTGACTTATCCGTTCCAACGCCTCCAAAACCAATTCCACGCCGCCAGTTATTTCCAGCAATTGAATTGGTATCTGGTCACCAAGCTCTGGACATGGCGCATTAATCCAACTCAGCGCCTGGTCTATATCCTTGAAAAAATCAACTGCAATTTTGAATGTTTCTGAAAATTTCTCGTTCGACTGATCTGTAGCCATGATTCTGCTCCTATAAACACACCCAGATGATTGCAGGTCGTTACAGCCTGCCGTCCCCTCAAGCCGCCAACCGTTGCAGAACGGTCTGTCTCTTCGCTTCGTCCAGAGTCAAGCAGGTCCGCTCGAATACCGCAGACTGTCCCACCAATGTCCCCCGGACCTTCGCCCTGGTCACGGCAGTGTAGAGCCACCGATTATTCAGCATTTTTCTAGCTTGGCTAGAGTGGAGAGGGATTACCACCTCCCTGGCTTCGCTCCCCTGATACCGGTGCACCGACAAGCAGTACGCCAGTCCCAGTAGATACCCGAGACGCCCGCGTTCGTACTGGACCACAATGTCCCCATCACCGGACGGGTATTGCACGCATAAAGTGTTTCCACTCTCAGAGATGTGGCAGACGATGCCGATAGACCCGTTGCTCACACGCATACTTTCGGCGTCCATGCTCCCAAAGCCACCGGTGTTACCCCGGTTGTGAAACGTGTCCGCGGGTAGAAACTTCATCTCTTCGTTCTTGCGATGCACGACCTTGTCCCCGACCTGGTAACGGATGCCCCCAACGATCAATAATGGTACTCCGAACACAATAGGGGCGAAGACATCCTGGAGAACTTTGTTGAGCGCATCCGACCCCAGCGCGCCGACATTCATCGGTGACAACACCTGGAAGTCCCGGAGGGGGTCTTTGATCCAGCTTTTCGCTTTGACAGCCAGTCCTACGATCCGGTCGACTATCGCTCTTACGTCTGAGATTTCTTCGAAACAAAAATCGTCGAAAACCCCACGATAACCTTCAGGCACCAGCCCTCTCCGGATCTCATCGGCGAATAATGGAATCACCGATCCTACGGCATGCCGGAAGATCTTGTCCAAATGGATAACGGGCACCAACTTCGCCCGCAGGATGTCTCGGAAGACATCG
>JANMSG010000415.1:0-9664 GCA_031389065.1 Acidobacteriota bacterium
CGGTCAACTCTTTCGCCAAGGCCTCGGCATCGTAGACCTTCTTCAATGCCTCGATGATGCCTGCGCTGTGGACGCCGACGGCGCGGCTTCCTTCTTTGTCTTCTATGTACCAGTAACGATTCGAGAGTTTCTGAATATTGCTGTCGAAATTGATGCCAACCAGTTCTGCATTGCGGTTGATGACCGGTGAACCGGAGTTGCCGCCAATGGTATCGGCAGAATAGACGAAGTTCAGAGGCGTCGAAAGATCCAGACGGTCTCTGCGCGCTTTGTAACGCTCGGGCAAATCATATGGCGGCTTTTCGTTGAAGCTCAAAGCGCGGTCATACAAGCCAAAGAAAGTTGTCTTGAACGGCACAAGCGTGGTGTCCTCTTCATAGCCAAGGGCGCGGCCATAGGCAATTCGCAAATTGAAATTTGCGTCGGGCGAAATCGTTTTTCCGTAAACCGCAAAGCGGGCGTTAGCGATCCTGGTTCCCGCGCTAGTCTCCACACTCTGAACCTTTTCTTCGTACATCGCGCGAAGTTCGCGGATCACCGGCTCAATATTGCGCGCCACGACAATCAGCGGGTCTGTTGATTTCTGCACGGCATCGGCGCCACCTTCGATAAGCGCTTTACGCTGGGCGACATCCGTCAGCTTGGTTCCCTGTACGGCTTTGCGCGCAGCTTCCGTGGGCGTTGAACCGGCAAGCGCGGCTTTGATAAACGGGTCGTTTGCGCCAAGTGATTGCAAACCCTCTTCCAGCCACGCCGTCAAGATCGCCTCTTCCATCTCTTTGTAAATCGGTGCTGTTGATAACAAACCTACCTTGAATGAATCAAGACGATTGTCGCGGTATTCGTCATAGCGTTTATCATTCGGCTTTTGGGTCTCCTGCGAGTAACGCACAATCTTTGAAGCGATGTCGCCCAGGCGTGAAAATTCCAGTGTCGAAAAGGCTCTGCGCTTTGCCAGTTCAGGATAGGTTTTATAAACGGCGGCAATATCATCCCACGCCTGCCCATAGGCTTTCTGCCATTCGGGATTCTTTGCCACGCCGTCACGTATCGCCTTCTCTTCAGCCTCTTTCTTTGCCATCAAGCGGGGATTTTCCAAGCCCTCCTGCTGCCCGGTCAGGCGCTTGAGTGAATTACTCAAAGTACGCAGCGCGTCGCCAGCTTGTCGCGCCTGTTCGGTGCCGCGTTTGGCATAATTTTCAAGCGCCGTAAGCCGCACGGTCCAGCCCTTTCGCTGTAGCGGATTGCCGAACTCGCGCTGATAGGCAATCTGCTGGAAAGTCAACAGCCGCGCTGTTGAACCCGGAAATCCAGGAACAATTACCAACTCGCCTTCAACAGGACCTTTTTCAGACCATTTCAAAAAATGCTCGACTTTTGCGGGCTTGCCGTTTTCGTAGGCGCGCAGAAAAGATATGTCCAGATCATGGCGCGGAAAGGTGAAGTTGTCATAATCACCACCGAAGAAGGCAATCTGTTCTTCCGGCGCAAAGACCAATCGAATATCGCTGTATTTTTTGAAGCGATAGAGCCAGTATTCACCGCCGTTGTACATGGTGACGACTTCGCTTTTCAGACCAGATTTCTCTGTGGACTCCTTTTCAATCTGCGCCATCGCAGCTTTGCGCTGATCGCTTGCCTCTTTGCCCGTCGCATCAGCTTTTGCTGCCGACTGTACGCGCCTGGTTACATCTTCATAAGAGACCAATACGTTACATTCGAGGTCTTGTGTCTTCAACTCTTCTTGCTGAGTACGCGCATAGAAGCCGTCTTTGACTAAATCCCGCTCTTTCGTTGAGAGCTTTTGAATGGCGTTAAGTGCGACGTGATGATTGGTCATAATCAGCCCGTCACCAGAGACGAAAGAGCCGGAACCAATATTGCCTATGCGTACGGACGAGAGACGAATATGCTCAAGCCAAGCGGCAGAAGGTTCAAAATTGTGCTTCTCTTTCCATTGCTTGAGAGGCGGATTGTCAAACGTCCACATTCCTTCATCTGCGCGATATACCGGCGTGCTGATGAAACAAATTGCAAGAATAATCAATAGGGCAAAAAGTTTTTTCATCGTAAAGTCTCCTGAAAAATTGAGCGATGAATTTTCATCCATCGCTCGTCACTTTAGCAAGTTTGTTAAAAATCGGTTTGTTCACTTCGCCTCTGTTTCGTTTGTTAAAGTGACAGTGTTTTCAATGTAATCAATCGTCAACCGTGCATCATCAAGAAGTTCTGTGCCGAAAAGCGCATCTTCCGCTTCGCTTACGACAACCTGAATTGTGCGTTTTTGACCAAGCCAATCAACCTCTATCCCAGCAACTTCAGCAGCCATTGATGCGCCACCAACCATATCAAACGTCAATCGCCCAAGAATATGAAGTTGAAGTTCGTTCACCACACTTCGCGGCAAAACCAGCGCACCAATAAACCCCGTATCTATGACGCACTCCAGCGTTATTGATTCACTAAAGCGCATCCGCATATAAGCTTCACGTTTGCTATTTACTTTGCCGTATTCCTGAGCCATAACCGCCTATTTTGTACGCTGCGTGATAACCAATTCGTACCAGATAAAATAGTTTATCTGGCATTGCTTCGCGCCCGGCAAGCAACGCCTCAATGCCTGTGTCCCCGAGAAAGTGTCGCTCTGAATCTGGTTCTATTGCAACAAAACGTCCGATTTGTGCAGGCTCCAATAATGCCTTCAATTGTTCATCATAGAATTGCTGGCCGCGCACAACAATCTCATCTTGCGGATTAGGTTCGAGTAGAGATGTATTCATCGCTTCCTCCTTTTCGTAAGCCGTAACCGCCAATTTTGTATGCTGTGGGATATCCAACTCTGGCAAGATAAAAGTGTTTATCGGGCAAGGCTTTTCGCGCCGCATGAATGGCATCAATGTCTGTATCGCCGAGAAAGTAATTTTTTGAATCAGGCTCTATAGCCACGAAACGGCCGTTATGCTGCGGCTCAAGTAAATCTTTCAACTTTTCGCTGTAGAGTTGCCGCCCGCGCTCAGCCAAGCTTTTTTTTACATCTGTTTCAACTAATACACTCATAGCGGCCTCCTTTCATTTGCAAAATGCCTGAGAACCATTTTACACCGACTCTATTCAAAATCCTGCTTGATTGATTGATTTCTTCTCAAATGCAGGGGCGTACTTTTTCGCAATCTTTTCAATCTCGCTGGCTTTGCCTACCAAAACAAAGACCAGATTATCGAGCGGAAAGTATTGCTTGATGATGCGCTGTGCGTCCGTCAAAGTCATGGCGTCAATCTTGGCGTAAAGGTTGTTCACATCACTGTCATCCAAGCCGTAATAATCTAGCTGTGCGATGGTCGCAGCCAATTGATCTGTGGTTTCCAAACTCGTCGGGAAGACGCCTTTGATATAGGTCTTCGCCGATTTCAATTCTTCATCAGTGAAGCCTTTTTCGTGGAGACGTTTGGCGATGGCAAGCGTCCTATCAATCGCTTCCTCGGTCTTTTCGTTGCGCGTGTAAGTTGAAATGGCAAACGGCCCTTTGGCTTTGCGTTCATCGAAAGTCGAACGCGCTCCATAAGTCAAACCTGTTTGAATGCGCAGTTCGCTGTTGAGCATCGAAGTAAATCTTCCGCCAAACAACGTATTAACGACATTGATATGAATGCGGTCTGTACTATTGCGCGCGATGCCTGTGTTGCCAATCATAAAATAAGTCTGCGTCGAATCGGGCTTATCAACGAGCAACAATTTTTTGCCTTGAAAAGGCGCAGCGTCCGGCACGTTGATTGGCGCATTGCCTTTCGCATTCCAGACACCGAATTTATCGGAAATCATCTTCTCCATCTCCGCTGCATTGAAATCTCCGGCGACTGCAAGCGTCGTGTTCGCAGGCGCATACCACGATTCATAAAATTTTGAAACATCGGCGCGCGTGATCCCTGCCAGAGTTTTCTCGTCGCCTTGTGTCGGGCGACCATACGGATGATTGCCGTAAAGGTATTTGGCGAAGTAGGTGCCAATGACGCCTTGCGCCTGATCTTTTGCGGCTTTGAGCCCGTCAATTCTCTGCTTGAGCAACTTCGTCACTTCCGTCTGCGGAAAGGTCGGATTGAGCATCACATCGGCCAGCAGATTCAAACCCGTGTTGATATCTTTCTTGATGAATTCGGCAGAACCGTTGGTGAAATCGTAATTTGCCTGCGCCCTTAAATCGCCGCCTATGAAATCGAGTTCGGCAGCGAGTTGATCGGCTGTGCGAGTTTTCGTGCCTTTGCGAAGCAATTCGGCAGTAAGCGACGCGAGCCCTTCTTTGCCCGCCGGGTCGGCGATGGAACCGGCTTTGACAATGAAGTTGAAGCTGATGACGGGCACTTCGTGTTGCTCCATTAAAAGCAGAGTCATGCCGTTGTTCAACTTCACTTTTTTATAAGGCGGAAGTTTCAATTCTCCATTCCCGGCTTTTGTGGGAATGGCGGTTGAACTGGTTACGAGTGCAATGAGTGTCAGTATCAATAACTTTTTCATGATTTCTCCTCCTGCTTACTGCTTCTTGGCGGCAGGCTTTTTGGTTGCGACCTTCGCGGCTGCTTTGGTTTTCGCGCCTTCAGTTTTGGCCTTTGCCGCATCAGTTTTTTGTTTGTCAGCTTCTACTTTCTCCGCTTCAGGTATGAGCGTTGCGACTGTGCGATTTTTTTCGCCGAAATATTTTTGCGTCACTCGCTGCACATCTTCTTTCGTCACTTTGTTGAAATCATCAGCCGCCGTGAACATCTTTTTGTAATCGCCCAGGAAGACTTCATAGCTGCCAAGCGTGTTGGCTTTGCCGTTGATCGTCTTCATAGAGCGATAGAAATCCGCCAGCAAAATATTTTTTGCCTTCACAAGCTCTTTGTCAGTAATTGGCGCGGCTTTCAGTTTGTCGAGTTCATCGTAGATGGCTTTTTCAACCGCTTCAGGCGCGACACCGTCTTTTGGTTGGGCGGTAATTTCAAATAAGGAGGGATCGAAGCTGAAGCCGAAACTTAGACCGCCCTGAATACTGAGCGCCAGTTGATCTTTGTCAACCAGGCGTTGATACATACGCGAGCTTTGACCATCAAAGAGAATCTTTTCCAAAACGCGAAGCGGGTAGTAATCAGGGTTGGCTGATTCTGGAACATGATACCCCATCATAAGGATTGGTAATTGCGCGAATTTTTTCACAACGACGCGGCGCTCGCCCATTTGCTCGGGCTCTTTCGTCGTCACTTTCGCAGGCGGTTCTTGTGCCGGAATCGGTTCGATATATTTCTGCGCGAGTTTAATAATTTCATCACTGCTGATGTCGCCAACAACAACCATGGTCGCATTGTTGGGCGCGTAACCAATTTCAAAATGTCTCTTGAGGTCTTCCATCTTCCAGTTTTCGATGTCAACCATCCAGCCGACGACAGGCCATTGATACGGATGTGCCATGTAAGCCGCCGCATAAAGTTGTTCGTTGAGAATGCCGAAGTTGTTCGCCTCAACAGAGGTTCGCCGTTCGCTTGCGACAACGCCGCGTTCAGATTCGATGATTTTCGGGTCAAAGCTGAGATACTGAATGCGGTCTGCTTCCAGCTCAAAGATTAATTCGAGCGCCCCAGGCGTGAACCAATCCTGATAAACCGTCACGTCGTTTGAGGTGTACGCGTTGTTGCGACCGCCGGCGGCTTCCATCACGCGGTCGAATTCGCCGGCGCCATATTTCTTCGCACCGTTAAACATCATGTGCTCGAAGAAATGCGAAAGCCCTGTGGTGCCGGGTCGCTCGTTGCGCGAACCGATGCGATAAAAAATGTAGAACGCGACGCTGGGAATCGAATGGTCTTCCTGAACCAGAATCTTCATGCCATTTTTCAGTTGGTGTGTTTTAATATCGAAACTCTGAGCGCGAGAAGCGGGCGCAGCAGAGATCAAAAAGAGCAGGGCAAGGCTCAAACTCAAAGCCGTTTTCAATAGCTTCATAAAGTATCCTCATTTTAGTAGCAATAATTTTCCAGCTGGTAAAAGAATGGTAACCGAACAGGAAAGCGCGCAGCAAGGCAAGCGCAAATCGTGTTACAATAGCAAAAAAGTTTTGATGCATGAAAACGCTTGAAGGAGGCTATATGGTTCAAGAAATCAAACCTGAAACTCAAACAACATCGGCGCCTGTCACCAAGCCTTTGAAGATGACTTACGAAGAGTTCCTTGAATGGGCTGATGAAAATCAACACGTTGAGTGGGTTAATGGAGAGATAAATTTTATGAGTCCTGTATCTGATAGACATCAATTCATTGGCGGTTTTCTGTTGTCTTTAACTCGCTTTTTCGTAGAAGTAAAAAATCTTGGCGTTGTGCTTTTTGACCCATTTCAGATGAAAACCGCGCCGCATTTGAATGGCAGAGCGCCTGATATATTATTTGTGATGAATGAAAATCTTTCACGTTTGAAGAAAAACTATCTGGAAGGTCCGGCAGATCTGGTTGTTGAAATCATCTCTCCTGAAAGTCGCTCCCGTGACAGAGGCGACAAGTTCTACGAATATGAAGAAGGCGGCGTGAAAGAATACTGCCTAGTTGATCCGATTCGCAAACAAGCAGAGTTTTATCATCTTGGCGAAGACCGCATTTATTATTTAATGCCTGTTGATGAAAAGGGTATCTTTCGCAGCCGTGAGCTTGACGGTTTGTGGTTGAAAGTTGATTGGTTGTGGCAGGAACCTCTGCCGCCTTTAATCAGTGTTCTCAAAGAATGGAAGCTTGTTTAGAGCAAAACATTTGTCAACAAAAATCATCCTGCTATGATCTCTCGCGTAGCTTCGAGAACGAAAGAAAGGTCTCAACGCAACACTGCACCTATGAGCGGAAAAATTTTAGTCACTGGCGGAACAGGCTTTGTCGGCAGCCATCTGGTTGACCGCTTACTCGAACAAGGCAAACCTGTGCGTTGTCTGGTGCGTCAATCGAGCAATCTCAAATACCTCAAAGACCCGCAGATCGAATTCACTTATGGGGGACTCGATGACGCGACCAATTGGGATGAAGCATTTGCCGATGTGGACACGGTTTATCACGTAGCAGGAGTAACCTTTGCACGCCGCGCTCAAGACTATTTCACAGCCAATCATCAAGGCACAGAGGCAATTATCGCCGCAGCAATTAAACACCGCAACGGGATAAAAAAATTCGTCTACATCAGTTCTCTGGCGGCAATCGGTCCCGGCGAAAAAGACAAGCCGGTTGACGAAAACACGCCGCCTGCGCCCATCACGCCTTACGGGCGCAGCAAATTGATGGGCGAAGAAGCGACTATGACGGCAGCAGATTTTTTCCCTCTAACCATTGTGCGCCCGCCCGCCGTTTATGGACCAAGAGATTACGCGCTCTACGAATTATTCAAAGCAATTGCCAAAGGCTTGTCGCCTTCGATTGGCAATTATGACAAGCAGATCAGCCTGGTTCACGTTACCGATTTGGTTGACGGCATCCTTCTCGCCGCAGAAAAAGATGTATCAAAAGGTCGCGCCTATTTCATTTCGAGCGACGAAATTTATTCCTACAAAGCGCTCATCGAAATGCTTGCAAAGATCTTCGACAAGCGTGTGCGCTCGTTTGCAATTCCGCGCTCGCTCGCTTACGGGGTTGCCGCTCTTGCAGAAATTGGCGCAGCCGTGACGCGAAAAATGCCCGTCATCAACCGCGATAAAGTCACAGATCTGTCGCAAGTCTGTTGGGGATGTTCCATCGAACGCGCCAAAAAAGAATTAGGCTACAAACAAAACGTGCCGATTGAAGTAGGCTTGCGCGAAACCATTAACTGGTACAAAAACGAAGGCTGGCTTTAAAGAAACGATGAAGTATGAACGATGAATGATGAACATATAGAAATCCTCTTATGTTCATCATTCATCGTTCATACTTCATCGTTTTAAAGATTCTGACTCCTGACTCCACAATGAAAGACATCTATTTCAAACGTCTCTATCCCGTTGATAAAGTTATCATCGCTTACCTGGTCATTCTCTCTACGCTGATTCTGTTTTCGACCGAGCGCATTGAAAAGTGGTTCCTGTTCGTAGTCATTCACACACTGGCAATCGTATTCTTTGTTGCGCTGGCGAAATGGATTGCGCCGCCGCTGGGAAACCTTGGGCGATATATCCGCGGCTGGAATACACTCCTTGTCATTCCTGTGACCTTCAAAGAGCTTGAATACTTGATCCCGCGCATTCATCCACAGGATTTCGATTGGCAGCTTGCGGCGATTGATTATCGAGTATTTGGCGTTCATCCGACGATCTGGCTGGAGCGCTGGTTGTGGCCGCCGCTCACCGAAGTTTTTCAAATTATCTACGCGACCTATTATTTTTATCCGTTGATTCTTGGCGTTGTTTTGTGGCGCAAGGGGTGGTTTGCCAAATTCCACTTCTGGGTCATGATTTTGATGTTGGGGCTTTTGTCTTCTTATCTGGGTTACCTGGCAGTGCCAGCCATAGGGCCGCGATTTATTCTCGCAGACCAGCAAACACAACCGCTCACGGGAATTTTTTTGTATGAGGCAATTCGCACGACGCTAGACAAAGCCGAAGGTATCACGCGCGATTGTTTTCCGAGCGGGCATACGGAATTGACTCTACTTACGTTGTACTATTCATGGCGTTTTCACAAACCTACATTCAGATGGTTTCTGATTCCTTGCAGCCTACTCATTCTTTCGACAGTCTATCTTCGCTATCATTATGTGGTGGATATCGTCGCAGGCTTTTTCTTTGCGCTGGCGATTGTGCTGACGGCAAATTGGCTGCACCGCAAACTTGGGGGGGAAGATATCTTTGATGCGCCCTCTGACTCATAACCATTCACCGTCAAAGACTCCTTGAAACAACTGACCACGGACTACCGGCCACTGACCACCGATGATGAAATGGACAGATGCACAAAGAGAAGCGATTGAAACACGCGGGCGGCGCGTGTTGGTCTCGGCTGGGGCGGGTTCCGGTAAGACCCGCGTACTGGTTGAACGCTTCTTGAAACTCCTTGAAGAAAATCCTGATTGGAATGTTTCTGACATCGTAGCCGTTACCTTCACAGAGAAAGCGGCGCGCGAAATGGTGTCGCGCATACGACGCGAAATTCGCTCGCGTATTGAAAAAAGCACGGACGGAAGCGAGCGCCGCCGTTTACGCGAACATCGTAATGCGCTCGACTCATCGCGCATCGGAACGATTCATGCGCTCTGCGCTTCGATTCTTCGCGCTCATCCCGCCGAAGCCGAACTCGACCCTGAGTTTGAAGTCATCGAAGAAATCGAAGCCGCTATCTTGTTAGAACAGGTCATCGAAGAAACTTTGATAAACGCAGCCCGCAATGCAACGCCGGAAATAGAAATCTTTTCTTATCTGACGACGCATCAGGTGCGCTCATCGCTGCGTTCGTTAATCGCGCAAGGCGAACGAGGGCGAACAGCGCTTTCCAAATTCGTTGAAGCTGAAGTTAAAATTTCAGCTAGCGACTCGCAAAAATTAATTGGGGATGCGAAAGCATCATCGGAAAACAGCGCCACAAAAATCCTGAATTTCTGGCAACAGACCATCACGCGCTATCGAACGGAAGCTGCAAATTCTTTGCTTGAAAAAAGCGCGTGGAAGCGCGAGGTCGAAACCGTCACAACCGTTTC
>JANMSG010000479.1:0-7504 GCA_031389065.1 Acidobacteriota bacterium
GGCTGGCGAAACTGACAACCGCAGAGTTTTTGAACAATACCTTCAGAGTCAGAACTTTGAATTGATAATCGGTTTGATTGTAGGTCAAGTCTTGCGAGTCGTCGTAATAAATCAACCCGAACAAAGAGGAGTCTTGCAGGGCTAATTGGTTGCCGTTACGCTGAATCGGCGTGATATTTATGCCTATGTGATGGGCGTAAAAGAGCGCCGGATTGATGCCTGCGGCGATGCCTTGCAATTGCGGCGGCATCTCTGCAAGAGGAATGAAAGCTCTCAACACGAGAATGCCATTCCAGCCTGGCATGGTAACCAGGTTAGCGAAATCTTTGAACTCCGGTTCGCTTTGACTCCTTTCAATACCGTCTTGAATCACGCTTACAAGCGCGGCTTGAGCTTTTGACACGGAGGCGTTGAAATCGCTTGCCGCAGTCCAGGTGCTGGTGTCGTTGGCAAGGTCGCTGATGCTTTTGCCTGAAAACTTAAAAAGCAAAATCGTATTACCATCGCTCCAACTGTTCCAAGTGTTTGGCGAGATGTTGAAGGTCCAACCTTGAATGACGATTTCGCCGAATGTCGCATAGCGAAACAGATTGATTTGATTGGCGTCGTATTCAACTTGGGTTAAGACGGAGAGCAACCCTGCCGTATATTCTTCGGCGCTTGCATAAAAAATATCCTGCAAAGGCAACAGCTTGGCGAATATGGATGGCGTCTTTACCTTCAATATTTCAAGCGCTTCTGCCGTCAGTTGGAAATAATTGAACAAGCAATAATTCAATAGCTGTTCGGGGTCTGTGATGACCAGGAACAACTGGTTGGTTTGCAGCGCCTCTTTGAGTGAACCGTTGACGTTCGTGAATTGCCATTGACGAATTTGAATACCGTATTGCAGCAGCAGGCTGAGGTTTTTATTGTAATCCAATTGACTCAGCTTGGCTTGCAGAGCCGATTCGTATGCGCCTATGTCTGCGTAGGCGATGTTTTCCAGCGGCTGCAAGGCTGTATAAACATTTGCTGGAATTTTTCCTTGCAAGTTTGTGAACGATTGCGCTGTCAACTCATAGTAAGTGGATTGCTCTAGGGTCAAAGATTGCCATTGCCTGAAATCGCTGTTGAAGGTTGAAACCGATCCTTGCGGAGTCGCGCCGGTTCTATCGCTACCAGGCACTTGCGATGGTGGCGGTTGCAGGAACGAATAAATCGTGTTGCGTCGCGCCGGGTTGAGAACCTGCAACTCGAGCGCTTGAAAATCATCAAAGGTGTCGGCTTGCACGCCCGCGTAAGGAACCATCGGATAACAATTGGGCGCCTCTCCCGCCTTCCAGCTCTTTGTTGCAGTTGACGAAGCTGCCGAAAGCACTCCCGCCGGAACCTCCATGAAGTTCAAGATGATTGGTTGACTGACGGCAGGCTCGAAAAGAACCGAATCATTCGGCTGAGCAAAATATTGCACGGTTGATGGAGCATCAGCCGGAGCTTGAATATCAGCTTGAGCTTTTGCGCCTGATTGCCTTTCCGCTTGTGTTGCCGTCGTGATGGAAATCCATGAAGTCGTCGCGCCCGGCGCAAGCAACTGCGAGGCTGGATCGGTCAGCGCTGCGGCTTTGGCGTTTATTTTCGATGTTGAATTTGAATCTGTAGGGGGCGGCGTGTAGGTCGGCGAATAAGCGTTTTGTTGGGTAATAAAGTGCAAAGTATTGTTTGCAGCATTCATCAATCCTACGTATTCAATTCCAGACAATCCGCACATCACTCGAAAAGCCGGAACTGTTGGATCGCCCACATTAGCGGTTGCCTTTTCCTCCAAGCCTATGTCGAAAGCTCCTGTTGGAACGCTGTAAACAGGATCGCCTGAGGACTGTTCAGTGGTCGTCGGATTGTAAGACAGTACGAAACCAGCCAGCGCGTTCGGTTGCGGAGTAAGAGTAACTTTATTACCTACGTTGGTGCGAAAATAAGTAGGCACCGGGTTGCTCACTTGCTTTGTGCCCTCTTGTTCATTGAAGGAAAAGAATGTGCGCGTCGGATCAAAAGCGTCCAGCAAAAAGAGGCTTGCCCACGCAAGTGTAGAAGATTGATTCTCCGAAGGGTTAAAAACCGGATAGCGTTGCGAGATGATGTTGCCTGGTGAATTGGGGTCGTCAATGAAGTAACGCAAAGCTACATCCAGATGATTTTCATCAAGCGTCGTATTCGTCACTTCGATTTGAAACTGCATACATCCGGCTTGCGCGCCGAAGGCAGGCAAGTACGCAGCGCCTGTTGACGGCACTTTCTGGGTTCCGAAAACCGAATAGATGGCTATCGAATTGGCGTTGCCTTGAACTTGCGAAATCTTCAATTGACTGGCATTGTCCGGGTCAACTGTGACCAGGCATCCGCCCGCTAAAAAGAGCGTGAAGTTGGTGCTGAGGGTCAGCGAGGTTTCCTTCAATTTATAAGTCTGCGCGTCAACTTCATCGGCAAGAATCACGGAAGCGGTTAAAGGGCGGTTGGTGACTCCATCCTGTGGGGGATTAATAAACCAGGCGAAACGAATATTTGTAAAACCTCCGCCCCACAGGAAGACTCTTGCTGCGGTCGCAAATTCCGTCTCGTCATAATCGCTGGTGTTCAAATAGATATAGCAGCCGGCGTTTGGTTGCCAGTTGAACTTTGCGAAAGATTGTTCAAGCGTCAGAGTCTGCGGATCGCTCTGGTTATCGGTTGGCAGCAGATAGGCGACGGTCTGGTTCAAAGTGCTGTCGCTATTGACTGCGAAATAGAGAGGCGATTTGGTCGAGCGCTGATAGGTATTGGCGGGCATCGTTTACCTCACAACTATTTGTATTGAAGATTAAGCGAATCTCCTTTGGCGACAGGCAGGTCATAAACATCCTTGCCTGTAAAGAAAAACCCTTGCGTGCCGGTCACGTAGCTGTAATCAATCAAGTTGAAGAACACCTGCGCCAGTTGTCCGGTTGGCGCGCTGTAGGGTCTTCGATAATTGAAAGTCGGCCAACCGTTTAAGGCATCCTGAGTAACCAGCGGGAAATTAGAATTGCCAAGATAATCCATAAGGTTGCGAACCGTCGTTCCCAGCGGAACAAACAGAGGTTGTACAGCTTGTGGAGTGCTCAGGTAGATTCGCAATTCGGGAACGGCTATGCTGCGCCCGCGAAAGTATGTGCAGAGTACAGGCGCTTTTCCGTCTGATGAAGTGCCGCAAATTTGCGCTCTCTGTACAGGGTCTGTAGCAGTATTCAAGTCGGCTAACAAATCCGCGCCAATCAGCGTTACGTTGTCGTACAAACCCGCGTTATCGGGTCTGTCGGGAGGGGCGATTTGCGCAGGATAAATGAGCCTGTAATAACGGCGCGCTGAAGCGGCTTTTTGCAGGTCTATCATGCCGCCGGCAATCCCTGAAGACGAGGCTATGGCAGGGGCGCGATTGGTACCTAAAAAAGAGTCGAAGGCGACGCGCTGATTGCCATCGCTATCACTGAGACGACCGACGCCGTAATATGCCACACTGCTCGGCACAAACCCATTAAGCGACGACACAGGGGCTAGGGCTGACATCATTTGATTGGCTGACGACTCTAGGCGCAGACGCATTCCCGGAATCAAATCAACATAGCCGTTGGCGGCGTCAAATCCGAAGCCATAATAGAGCGTTTCTGAAATCGAGAGCGGTATGGATTGGGCGATTGCTTGCGCGATGATGTAAGCGCCGCCGGGTCTTAAACAATGTTGATTTACCTCAAGGTCTTCCAACTTCAAACGAAAAGCATCGAAAGATTTTCGCAGTTGAGCGCGAGCTTGCACCGTCGTTGACCAGATATTATTCGGCTGAACGGAGATTACAGCTATCGGCGGATTATGTACATTGAGAGTCCACGTCAATGAAAAATCTACATTATTGGCGTCAGTAGAAATGCCACACGTGCCTGCAGTGATATTCTTGCCATACACGGCGATAAGGTTGAATTGGATGGGATTGAAAGCGGGATTCGGAAACGCAACATTCGGAGGCACTAAATAAGGCTCGGATGCAAACGTGCCAGGGGTATTATTTTTACCGGCAAACTGCGACACAACCTGATAACTTCCGCTCAACATAACATTGCTCCTTTTGCCCCAGATGAAATATCGGGACCAACCAAATGAGTTGAGTCTACTTACCCGCTCAACTCAACATGCAAGTTTTCTCGTTCGATTAAGAGAGATTCGGCAGCGTCAGCGCGTCACCTTTGATAACCGGGAGATCAAATACATCCTGCCCGCCTGTCAGCGTCGTTGTATCGACCGCGCCGAAACCGACTTCGCTCGGCTGGTAGGAAGAATCAAGGAGCGGTCCCCATTGACGGAAGAGACCGAAGAAGGGGAAAAATCCTATCAAAGGAGCAGCCGTACTGAATGAAGAGTTGATGAATTGATCTACGAGATGGCGCACGGTGGTGCCGACTGGCACATAGGTTTGTTGATAGTTGGCGCGCACCAAGAGTTCGGGGATTACTACATCGCGGCCGCGAAAGACGGTGCAGAGAATCGCTTGATTGCCGGCAGCGGCGGTCGCGCAATTGCCGCTCGGATACTGACTGGTAGCGTTATAGAGATCCGCCAACGTGTCTGCGCCAATTAACGTGACATTGCGATTCATACCGGCGTTACCGGGGCAATCGGAAGAAGTAAAGGTAGGTGGATAAAAGAGCCTGTAATATCTTCTCGCCATGCCGCCGATTTGAAAATCTATGATGCCGCCCGCGCCTGCTAAGCCACAGACGGCAGGGTCAGGCGTTGGCGCAGCTAATTGTCCTAAGAAGGCATCGAAAGCAAGGCGCTGGTCTGTGCGTCTGACGACGTTGTAATAGCCGACGCCGTTTCCCGCATAGCCGTTGAGTTTGGTGTATTGACCGGAGGTTGCAAGGAGTTGATAAGAAGAATATTCGACCCGTAAGCGCATACCGGGTTGCAGGTCTATGTAGTTGTTCACTTTGTCGAAGCTGTATCGGTAATAGAGGCTCTCGTCTAAAGACAACGGCAGGGATTCAGCGACGCGCTGGGCAATCAGAAAAGCGCCGCCGGGTTTCAAGCAGGGTTGCCCTTGTTTGGGGATTTCGAGAGCTTCCAGTTGTTGACGAAAGGCATCGAAAGAAGCTCTTAGCTGTGTTCTCTTTGCCGGAGTGCCTGCCCATACATTTGAAGGTTGCACAGTAACGACAGCTTGCTGACTATTCCATGACAGAGTGAAATCTGTGTTGTTGGCATTGGCTGCAATATTACAGGCAGAGCCGCTGGTTTGCCCTGCGACATTGGCAATCGTGATCTGTATTTGAGCGAAGGGTGAACCCGCGCCACTGTAAGTGACATTAGGAGGGATGACGAAAGGCGAAGAAGCGGTCACGCCATCATTACCTGTGAATAGTTGAACGATTGAAAAAGCCGGAAGCGAAGCCATAAGAGTCTCCTTTTAGAGGTGAAGTAACAACAAATCAGTGTTGAAGAAATCAGGCTGACTTGCAGACCATTGGACAGAGTTTACGAATTGCTCCACTGAAGCGAATCTTCTCGAAATCACTTATTTTTAGTAACTACTGAGCCATATTTGCCCCGAAAAAGATTAGGAGTTTAGCCAGTGGTGCAGTCAATGGGAGAGAAGTCGTAGAAACTCCTCAAGTTCTGAAATGGTGAAGGAGGTTGAACGCCACAAGCCTCCTGCATCGGCAACAGAAAATAGAGAATAACTGCTTAATTACTAAAAATTTTATGACTATCTTAGGTACTGGTTTTGAACTGCAAGTGAAAAGATCATACTGAAAACAAATAGTTAATTGATAATGTGATGCTTTGGATGTGCTGCAATTAAACCTAACTGGAAGTTGCAGTTTATCTTGCTGATTTGTGTTGTCAAGATAGAAGTTGAAAAATCCTGCAAACTTATTGTAACGAGCGCGGTTTATCTTATTTTTCAGGCGAAAACTAAATTTCACCTTGAAAGATTTTTCTTCGAGTCATTTAGTTTTTAAGAACAGCCGATTCATTTTTTGCTATAGCTTTTAAGAGAGTGTTTTCGGCGAATGGTTTCGTAGTCCTGCGCAACAGGGCGGAATCTGTCGTAGGCAAAGTCTTCTGCCTGATGTTCTTTGATTAATTAAACGTACAACTTGAGCCTGCGGAGCAGGCGACAGCATAGAGCCCCGTGCGTCAGCGCGGGGTGGGCAAGTCGGGCCGATTTCATGAGCCCGCGAAGCGGGTGATAGACCATCAATGGCCATCTCTATCGCCCGCCTACGCGGGCTCAAAGAAGATTTTGACGGCAACTGACCCAGCGTTGCGCTTTGCTTCACACTGGGCTTTATGCTTGCGCCCGCTTCGCGGGCTTGGCGGATTATTTTTTCAAAGAACATCAGGCAGGACTACGAAACTTTTTTCATAACATCAGTTATGCGACGGAGTTTTTGTTTGAATTCGCGAGGGTCAACTCTGTGCTTGAATACTTTTATGCCGTTGATGAGGATCACCGGAATGTCATATTGGTAGCGCTCCTGCAACGAAGCGTCTTCTTCGATGTTCACTTCTTCAATGATGAATTCGTCATTGCAGCCAGCCGCCAAAATGTTTTCTTTGGCTTCGTCACACAAATGGCAACCGGGTTTCGAGTAAATTGTGACGATGGCTTTATTCATCATAAAATGTTGAAGAGCGTATCCGCAGTATGCCGCAAAACGATGTCAGGTGACGGCTAGTTCAATGCCATCCCGCAGCAATAAACTATCTGTGTACTCGATGTGAAGCACTCGCCTGGGGATATTTGTCGTCACCTTCGATGAAGAATGTATCAGAAGCGGTCTCATTGCGATAACTCCGCCTTTGGCAACCAAACACTCAACAAATCCTCGCTCCTTTACCATAGCGCCGATTTCATCATCTGTCAGAACGCCGGAAGTGTGTGAGTCAGGTATGACACGAAGCGGCCCGTTCCAGCTAGTGCTTTCATCAAGGTGAACTCGCAGCGCCACCACTCGTGACAACGCCCACGCCGGAGCATGTGCATAAGCAATGCCGGCCTTCTGTGACCAAGGCCCCCAGCCCGTAGCTTCAAACCGATTCATTAGCGGCAAGGCGGTGTCTTGATGCCAGACCACCAGCCAGTTCGCAATCCGTGATTTATCAAAAAGTGTAGCCCGAAATGGAACGGGCTTTTTGCTTAATACGGTTCGCGCAATCTCAAGCAAGCGGAAGTCGTTTGCCAGATCTGCGATTTGCGGCATCCTCATCAAGTGTCTTGCTCCTGCACGACCCCTATCTAGTTTGGAGCGAGATAAGGGTTCGAGAAAGGTATCGCATTCTTTGTGGGAGAGAAAATTTTCTATTACCTGAAACCCTGATTCAATTCTTTGGGAGACAACCATAATGCCTTTTCTCTTCGCCTCTCTCTTAATTATGATTGAGTTTTGTCTTCTTGCTTATCGCAAAAAAAACCTTGTAACGTCAATCAGCGAAAAGATTTTCTTAGCTTTGA
>JANMSG010000495.1:0-2831 GCA_031389065.1 Acidobacteriota bacterium
CGGGAATGTCGTTCCCGAAGCAGGCGAGCAACTTACCGTGCCGCAAGTACCTGTGGTTGTCGGAGCCGGATAATTCACCACGGCGCTGCACTGATTCTGTGTGTTCGACGTGACAATATTGGTCGGACAGGTGAGGGTACAATCTCCGCCAATCGTTCCTGTGGCATCTTTAAAGAAAAAAGCTGCAAAAAAGATATTATCATCATTGGAAGGGTTCTGAGTGAAGACATTTATGTTTGTCGAGCCTGCGGTAACGAAGGGTCTCAGATCATAAAGTTCATCATCGGTACGGGGGTTACCGCCATTGGTGACCAACGGCGGCGGATTGGCATTGCTATCGCCGATGCCTCCGACAGTAAGCAGTGCGCCGTTGTCTACAACTTGTGCGTCTGTGTCATCCTGACCGCCCGCCGATGAGGATACTCGTGTACCATTTACATTAATAATACTATCTTGGGAGATGGCGAGTACTGGAGATTGAAAGCCGTGCGATATACCCAGAGACAAATCAATTGGCTTCAAGGGATCAATCGGTGCTGAAGTGGTAATGTTGAAAGTGTCTCCGGCAATATTTTGAGCGCCAAAAAGAATAAATACCGTGTTGATAGTGGTCTGCGCCGGATCATCGAAGACCACAGCTAAAATCTCTCCATCAATACTTGGAGAGTTCACTTCCGTTATGGTGAGTGAAACGATCCCTGCTGGTGCCGCATCAACGATTGGTTTCACAATCGCCGTCACATCCCCAAAGGAGTTGGAAGAGCCGATAGTGCTCGGAACAGTCATGGTAAAAATGACATTAGAACCATTAATCTTGACATCGCCGTTAACCAGAACACGCCCAGTGAAACCGGTGCTGGCAGCCGCCAGGTAAGCGGCTCGCACAGTCGCTCCGGGAGGCTTGAGTACTTCAATGATTCCGAGTGAATTTAAGGTGCCGAGACCATCAACAGATAATGTAATATTTCCTGTTTGGGTAATCACAGGAGCGATTCCAGCAAGTGGTTGATCAATCCTTGGATTTCCCGGCACATAATTCTTCGGCCGAGTCCCAATCGTAGTTTGATCGCGTGTATCTTCCTTTTGCGCTTTTACAGCCCAGCCACAGAGGCTGAGAAGAAAGACGCTCATCAGACAGGCGATTATTTGAAGAATGCTTTGAGAGGTTGGTTGTTTAATTATATTTTTCACGATTCTATCTCCATAAACTTATTGTTGCGCGGATGCCTGTCAATACGGCCTTTGGTTGCAGGCGAGTCAGGCGAAGATAGCTTTCCGCCTGCGAGATTGACCTTCTGGTTGTTTCTCTGCTCAGATGTTTTAACTTTTACGCTAAGGACTTCCTTTAGCAACGCGCTAGTCAAAATTTCAAAGAGCCGCAACCGGCGAGCGCCAAAGTGGGGATGCACAGTTGGAACCATGCCGTTTTGTATCGCTTGGACGATAGCATAAGTAGTGCAAATTGCAAACCATTATTACCTCATCCGCATGAATTGGAAGGAGGCAATGACTCATTAAATTGATTTGAAATTGGCTTTTATCTGAAAATTGTTCTATATTTCTGCCCGCTTCGATACCTTCATTTTTTATTTATTTTTTGCTATGTCTCAAAATCAGGAACTCGAAAAAACTCTATGATTAGCGGCAGGCAAACTCCGCTGTAAACATCCCCCGCCTCAAGCATCTATCTATTACCCACAAGTCTAAAAGGGTAAAATCAATCCATTGAATTCCATAGACGAGGAGTCGCTGGCGCGGCCCCAACCTGAACGGAGGATTAGTAATCGAGACCTTATAAGCGTTCGAGGCGAGTATACGTGTCGCCAACTCGATCCCATTTGATGCCCATGCGGGCCATCAATGACTTGCCCTGCTTGCTTATTATTCAGAATTGACCAATAAAAAAAAATAGAGGGAATGGAGGCAAATGGAAGCGGACAAAGGCGCAGAACTTATTGGAAAGATTGAGCAAATACAGGGAATGGGGGTTGCTATTTGTCGGCTTGAAGACCCCCCCTTCTCTAAATATTCAAGCCGAAAGAGATATTCGACGGGGGAAAGTAAAGCAAAAAGTAAGCGGTGGATTTCGCTCTGAAAGCGGGTCGCGAAGTTATACCCGAATCTACAGTTTTATTTCGACGATACGAAAAATGAAATGCCAAGTATTTCAAGAACTGAGGTCTGTGATCGAAGGAAACCCTTTTGTTCTATTTCAGACCAGATCAGACCAAATCAGTTACAAATATTCAATTGATTGTTTGACTATATATTTGACTACAATAAAAAAGCCACTGCGAGAATGGCTGCAAAGTATTGATTCTAAAAGTGGGCGTTACTGGACTCGAACCAGTGACCCCTGCCGTGTGAAGACAGTGCTCTACCAACTGAGCTAAACGCCCTTTCGAGATTGAACAGATTAGCAAATGATGGAATAAAGTTCCAATCCTCTGAGGCTCAATTTCCATTTTCCCTGCTCGCAAATTGCTGGGATCAATCTTTCAAAAGAAGAATGTCGAAGACGATGTCGCCCCTGTAATCACTTTCACGGTGTTGGCTCCGACTTCTCTTAAATTCAATCGCCCCTTGTAAAAGAGTGTGCCGGTCCCGCCATCCAGATCGAAAGAGAGCGGCGTTAAGAAAACATCGTTCAAAATTATAAAGGATTGATTGCTGAAGTTTTGACCGATGACAAAGAACTTCTTTTCTCCTTTAATTCTAACGCGAGAGATTACAGGCACATTTGACGCACCGCCGCCTTGTTCAAAGATGTTAATGGTTACGCGTTTTGCATCTGAGTTAGCTGGGTTGCTGGTGACATCGTAAACCTGTAA
>JANMSG010000555.1:0-6344 GCA_031389065.1 Acidobacteriota bacterium
TCGAAAAAGGCTTGTCACCAAATACCTTAGCCGCTTATCAAACTGACTTGGAAAAATTGAGCCGTTTTGCAAAAGAGATAGGCAAAGACTTACTTTCTATGGAACGAGATGACGTGAAAGATTTTATAAAGCATCTCTACGGATCCGGCTTGGAGGCTCGAAGTATTGCGCGCACTCTGGTGACAGTACGAAATCTTTATAAATTTCTTTTGCTGGATGGCTTTTTGAAACGTGACCCAAGCGAGAACATCGAATCGCCAAAGTCCTGGCAATCACTGCCGAAATTTTTGATTCGTGAAGAAGTTGAGAGTTTACTTGAAACTCCAGATACTTCAACTCAAACAGGTTTGCGTGATAAAGCAATGGTTGAAGTATTATACGCAACAGGGGTTCGTGTCTCTGAATTAGTGGCGCTGAAAATGAACGACTTGAATTTAGATTTAGGCTTCCTCAAGACCTTAGGGAAGGGCAGCAAAGAGCGAACCATTCCAATGGGTAAGAGTGCTGTTGAGTGGATACAAAAATACCTTCCAATTCGCCATAAATTATTAGGCAATAAAACGAGTCAATTTCTGTTTATCAACCCCAGAGGTCAGGCGATTTCGCGGCAAGCTTTTTGGAAAATAATAGTTGATTATGGTGAGCAGGCAAAAATTGGCCACATCACACCACATCTTTTGCGACACAGTTTTGCGACTCACCTTCTGGAAAATGGAGCTGATTTACGGTCTGTACAAATGATGCTTGGTCATAGCGATATTTCGACTACACAGATATACACACATATCACTAATGAAAGACTTAAAGAGATTTATAAGAAGTTTCATCCACGAGCCTGAAATCAGTTCGAGCCAAATATGAAATGTAAATTCTTAAATGCTATCTCTCAGTATTCCAGTATTTGCGGGCTGCGGGTGAACATTTCAATTAAATAATCGTGAAGATAATTATAGAGTTGTCTTTGAAAGTCCCAGGCAAAGGCTTTTGCTTCCAGTTCGCGTGGTTTCAAATGAAATTTATACGGATCTTCATGAATGCCTTTTTGTTTCAGGTTAACTATAACATCAACTCCATCTTCAAAAGAGTAAACAGTCCACTCAAATAAAGGATGTTCGTAACGCGCCAGCTCTTTTTCAACTTTCGCAAGATACTCTTCACTTTTAGAAGCATAATCCGTCATTGTCCTTGAACCTCTTTTGAAGGAATTTAGCACCTTGAGTATATCTCAATTCTGCTTTGTCTCAGCAGAGATAGTTGGATTTTCTATCAGTTGTTAAACACAAATTGACAAACCCTTCTAGTCAAACTAGCATAGCTATATAATGACGACTTGAAATACTCAAACGCTAGATGCTGAAACGTGTATAATCATTTATCCAAGCCTTAGGTTTATTTGAAACCATAATTCTGGAGAATAATAGTAATGGCGCTTATAAATTCTGAAGCTGTGCTCACGGCTTTGAAAACGGTCAAAGACCCTGACCTTAATAAAGACATCGTGTCTCTGGATTTCGTTCGTGATGTAATAATTGAAGGTGCGAATGTCACTCTCAAGCTCATCATTCCCAATCCGTCTCCGACTGCAAAGCTGAAACTTGAGATAGCTGTGAAGCAAGCTTTATCTACTTTGCCTTCGTTAAGCAATGTTCAAGTCGCCATAGAATCTCAAATTCCAAATGGTAAAGGCGCAAGCGGCAAGCAGTCTATTCCCGGCGTCAAAAACATCATAGCCGTCAGTTCAGGTAAGGGCGGAGTAGGGAAGTCAACAGTTGCCGTTAATTTGGCGGTGACTCTGGCGCAATGGGGGGCGAAAGTCGGGTTGGTTGATACGGACGTTTACGGTCCCAATGTGCCTATCATGATGGGCATAGACCAAGACCCTCTGGTGCAAGGTCAAAAACTACTGCCCTTGGAAGCTTATAACGTGAAGGTTATGTCTATAGGCTTTCTAAACAGAGGCGATAAGCCTGTGATTTGGCGTGGTCCTATGTTGGGAACAGCTGTGCGCCAATTTCTTTATGATGTATTGTGGGGCGAGCTTGATTATTTAATTGTCGATATGCCGCCCGGTACAGGTGATGTCCAATTGAGTCTTGCTCAACTCGTCCCTGTTCAAGGTGCTGTTCTGGTGACAACTCCACAGGAAGTGGCTATGGCAGATGTGCGAAAAGCCCTCAATATGTTTGAGCAGGTTCACATTCCTGTTTTTGGCATCGTTGAAAACATGAGTTATTTCGTTTGTCCGAACTGTGCTGAAAAGCACTACATCTTTGGTTCAGGCGGGGGCGCAGAATTGGCGAGCCGGTTTAAGACCAAGCTACTCGGGCAAATCCCGCTTTCTACGAGTATGCGAGAAGGCGGTGATGCCGGATTACCTATTATTATTGGCGCTCCTGACAGTATACAAGCAGAGGCAATCAGAGAGATCGCTACCCAGGTTGCGGCACAGGTGAGCAGGGCTGCCTACGTAGAGGCTGGCCTGCCGATCATCAATATGGGAGATGGTCGAGGCGATCGCTTTACCGTTTAAGGCATTGTTGTGTTGAAAACCTTCTGCCTAATTATTATAATCAGGTTTGACGGGGAATTTTTTATCCGTGAAGTGAAGGCTAACCACCTTCTTGGTATTTAAGATATTTCTAAAAATGAGGGACTATAAATGAGTGCAACAGTACAAACAGAATTGATGCTTACAGAATCCGCTATTGGTGAAGTGCGAAAATTCATGGACGCAGAGAGCGCAAGCTCTGAGGCTGGTTTGAGAATTCGCGTCGTGCCCGGCGGATGCAGCGGATTTTCATATTCTATGCAAATCGAAGACGCACCGCGTCCCGGCGATGACATACTTGAGCAGAGCGGCTTGAGATTATTCGTTGATAAGTTTTCGCGTCAGTATTTGGAAGGCGTGCAGGTTGACTATGTCAACTCTGTAATGGGTTCAGGGTTCACTTTCAATAATCCAAATGCGACAGGAAGCTGTGGATGCGGAAGCTCTTTCTCTGTTTAATAGTAAGAGCGAAAGTATATCCCTGACAACATTTCTATCTCATACTTTCGGACTATATTGTTAAATGGGCTGGCTGAATTGGGCCATTCCCTGCGAATTGCTTTCGCTGCTACCTTTTTGATTTTAGATCGTAGGTAGTTGAAAGCAATTCTGGCAATTTATTTGATCACTCATACAAGGGTTGCGAAGTTGTTTTCTATAACTGCGTAACCCTTAACCATTTCAATTTGAAAACGCATTTCTTCATTTTTTTAAGCGTTTCCTATTGCAATTATCCTGATTCTTGCAGTATCCATTTTGAGTTGGCACTGAAGAGTCGTATATTTATATTGATTCTCTTGTGCTAGCCGAATTGAAGCAGTCAGTAAATTTCTAACGCCCAATTATTGCTAAAAAAAAGGAGAGTTTATGCTAGCAATGTCAATCTCTGACTTTTCACTACTCATGATTCAGGCAGCAACAGAATCGAAAAATAGTCTCTTTCACTTGCCCGATAATCCTCAACCGTATATACAGACTTTGCTTATGTGGCTGCATTTTTTAGGAGGCATCACTTGGATTGGACTTTTGTATTTCTTCAACCTTGTTAATGTCAATTTAATGAAAGCCCTGGACGGTCCAACGAAAGGAAAAGTGATTCCTCAATTAATGCCGCGCGCTTTGTGGTGGTTTCGTTGGGGGGCTGTACTTACGGTGTTTGTCGGACTGATGTACTATGCTATGTATATTCTTTCGCCAGATGCCAAGCGCGCAAACGCTAACCCTTGGGTGGTGCTGCTGGTATGGTTACTGATAATAGTAGCAACGTTTGCCATAACCTTCTTTGTTGTTCGTACCGTTGATAATGGATGGACGGTCGCTTTGATCGTAGGCGTAGTCATTACGCTAATGAGTATAGTCATAACCAAATGGATTGATTCGGCGATACCCGGAACGGCAAGTCACAGGTCTTTTAGCATAGGCATAGGCGGAGCGTTGGGCATCATCATGCTTTTGAATGTTTGGGGAGTAATTTGGCCCAATCAAAAACGCATAATCGCTTGGACCTATAATAATGCTGAAAGTGGAACTGCGATTCCAGCAGAGAGCGCCAAATTGGCACGTCTAGCTTTTCTGGCTTCTCGTATGAATATGTGGCTTTCGATACCGATGCTTTTCCTTATGGCTGCTTCACAATATCTTACGGGGGCATTTGGTCGGTAAATTGGATTGGGATAAATTTGTGACAATGAATCCCCATTCTTATATTGATAGGAGGCGTTATGCAGAATAAAAAATTAGGACGTAGCATGTTACTTTCCTTATGTGTCGCTTTCGCGTTTACAATTGCGGTTGCAGCACCTCTGGAACTCGGCAAGCCAGCGCCCGAATTCAAATTGATGAATCAGGAAGGGAAGCCTGTAAAGTTAAAAGATTTTCGCGGCAAGTGGGTAGTCTTATACTTCTACCCGAAAGACTTTACTTCAGGGTGTACCTTGGAAGCACGCAATTTCCAAAAGGATCTTGCGAGTTATGAAAAGGCGAAAGCTGTCATTCTGGGTGTCAGCGTAGACGATGTAGATTCTCACAAGAGCTTTTGCGCTAAAGAGGGTTTGAATTTTAAATTGCTAGCGGATACAGACGCAAAGGTTTCTGAGATGTACGATTCTGTGAAAGAGTATAACGGCAACAAACTCTCTGCCAGGAACACCTTTATCATAGACCCAAAAGGAAAACTCGCAAAAGTATTTCTTGCTGTAAAACCTCCGGCGCATAGCGAAGAGGTGCTTGCGGCTTTAGCCGAGTTGCAAAAGAGCAAATAGGGAAGAACCACGACCAAGAACAATTAAAAACAAACAAAAGCCATTATCGAGGAGACGTCCCTAAATCGGTAAATGGCTTTTGTTGTTTTTCAGGGTAAGATGAATGGCGAGGAGTAATATCATCTCCTAGCTATTGCCAAGAGAAAATAGAGAAGGAAAACAATGCGAAATAGATAGTTATTCCACAATAGGTTAACATAGCATATTTGAAGTAGAATGTTAATTGTCTGCGCGCAGACATGATGATAGTTGGCAAGATGTTTCTATTATATTGCTTGAATTTGGAGTGAAGAGTATGAGTGAAAGTAAAGAAGCGAAATTGAAAAAAACAGAACTCTGGGAGTTTCAAAAAGAGTCAGGTGCAAGGTTCAGCAACTATCACGGATGGGAAATGGCTGAATCATTTGGTGATGTGCAAAAAGAGGTGAAAAATGTACGAACTAATGTTGGATTGATTGATCTATCATTCACAGGGGTAATGCAGGTCGGTGGCAAAGAAGCCGTTCAATTTATGCAGGGGCTAGTTACGAACGACATAAAGAAGCTGAGTAAAGGTCAAGGGATGCACGCCGCTTTTTTAACGGGACACGGTAAGATAAGAGCTGTCTGTCATATCTTAGGAATTGGCGAAGAGTTCTTGATTCTCAATAATCCGCAGACTCACGATAAAGTTTTTAAATACGTATTTCCATTTTCATATGCGGGTGATTTTCCAGTTGAAGATGTTTCAGTCCAATACAGAGTTCTATCTGTTCAAGGGCCGCATTCTCTACTCGTTTTAAAGGAGGTCTGTTTTGAACCTGTGCCGCAATTGAATGAGTATGAATGGATTGAAACGATAATTGCTGGACATCATGTTCTAGTCGTGCGCCATTCGCGTACAGGCGAGCAAGGATACGATATTCTCGTTTCCGCAACAGGTGTAAAAGATGTTTGGGATTTTCTATTATTGAAAGGGGACTTCCATTCATTAGCCCCTTTTGGTTTGAGCGCATTGGAAATTCTGCGGATTGAAGCAGGCTTTCCTGAGTACGGTGTTGATATAGATGAAAACAACATGATGCTTGAATCAGGTTTTGAAGACGCTGTGAGTTTTACGAAAGGTTGTTATACGGGACAAGAAGCTGTTGCGATGGCTACTTATAGAGGTCACGTCAGTAAAAAACTTTCATTGATAGCTTTCCCGATTGACGTTGCCATTTCTGTTGGCAATAAGCTTTTTTCAAGCGGCAAGGAAGTGGGAACTATTTCCAGCACAGTGAAATCTGAAACCTTTGGGAATATAATCGCGCTGGCTTGTCTTAGACATGGTTACTTTGAACAGGGAAGCATTGTTCAAGCAGAGTCTGAGCAAGGTATGCTATCAGGGGAAATCATTAAACCTATATCTAATAAATAGGTTACACAGAATAGGTGAAGTGATTCGTTTGAAAATATGTAACTGATTAGGTCTGAAATAGAACAAAAGGTTTTCCTTCTATCACAGACCTCAGTTCTTGAAATACTTGGCGTTTCATTTTTCGCATCGTCGAAAT
>JANMSG010000561.1:0-2514 GCA_031389065.1 Acidobacteriota bacterium
AGATGTCGCCTGTGCCGGGCGCAACTTCCATATAGCCGTCTTTGATCTTCCATTTCGCGTCACCGCCTTTGCGCGCCAGCCACTCGGAGAGATCTTTGCCATTGAACAAAATCTTAGCGGGTTGGGGAGGCTGCCACATGGGTATCTCCTGGTCTTTGGTTATTGAAGTTTTCGTATCTATCAAACCGGTGGCTCCTGCCGCAAGTCCTGTTGCCATAAAATTGCGGCGCTTCATTTCATCATCTCCAGAGCAAAATCATCTCCACTGCGGAGCCGCTACCTTTCAAAATAGAGCGTTCATTATTGCGCCGTTACCTTACTACTTTTCGGCACGTCTTTCCATCGTTTCGATTCGATCCTATCAAAACCGCGCTCACTTTTTATACTCATCACAGCCGCTGCGCCTTTCGTCGCATCAATTAATTTCAAGCCGCCTTCTGCGCCCAAAACGCTTGCGGCGGTAGCAAGTCCGTCCGCATCCATACCCCTGCGAGCAACCACGGTGACGCTGCGTTGACCGATCAAGCCAATGCCTGTTCGCGGGTCAACGATGTGCGAATAACGCGCGCCATCAAACTCTACGAATTGTTCCGCATCGCCTGATGTAGAGACGGCGGCATTACGAATGTAGAGCGAGCTGGCCGTTTGCTCCCCCTTCAAAGAAGCGATGGCGACAAGCCAGCCGCGTTTTTGCGGCGGCGCATCACTGACAACGATATCGCCCCCCGCCGCGACGAGCGCGCTGCGAATGCCTTGTTGCTTCAAGACGCGCATGGCTTCGTCTGCGGCGAAGCCTTTTGCGATGCCGCCTAAATCCAGAAGCATACCTTGGTGTTCAAGCCAGGCGGTTTGCGTCTTCGCATCAAGATGAAGTTTTTTGTAGCCCGTCAAGCTCAACGCCTGAGCAATTCGCGCTTTTTCGGGCATCTCATTCGTGCGCCTGGCGCGTCGCCATAAGCGCACGACTACGCCAACCGTCACATCAAAAGCGCCCTCGGTTCGCGCTGCTAATTTTTGCGATTCGGCGAGAATATAAAAGAGGTCTTGGCTGATTGTTACCGGTTTTTTCGGAGGTTTATGACAGAATCGATTCAACTCACTGGTCTCTTTATAGTCGCTCATGGTAGCATCCAGATGGGCTATACGATGGAAGGCTTTTTGTGCGGCTCGTTGGGCGAGTTGCTGGTTCGGTGCGTAGAGAATGATTTTGAACTGCGTGCCCATATGAACTTCGACAAATTCAAAACGCGAAGGCGCAGCGGCAAAGCACAGAGCAGTCAATAGCACCAGACAAACAGAAGCGCGAAGAAATCTTTTTACAGCAATCATCGAAATCTTATTATCAATGGTCAGGGCAATGATGCAAATGCGTTGGGCTTTTTTTATCTCTTTCATCTTCCTATTCCTTTGCGCGGTGAACGCCAATCACGCTTACCAATCTAGCGCCTCCATCGAACAAGTAAACACCAGCAAACCATCGGAGATGAAACCTTACACCGACCTCATCTCCGGCACGAAAGTAAAATTCGACATGGTTCCCATTCCGGCAGGAACCTTCACGATGGGAAGCCCAGATAAAGAAGCGGGTCGCTCTGAAGATGAAGGACCGCCGCACGAAGTCGCGATTCCGGCTTTCTGGATGGGCGCTGTTGAAGTGACCTGGGATGAATACGATTTGTTCGCGTTTGCAAAAGAGATAGAGAAGAAGCCCGCGCCGCAATCGCCCGCAACCAATGCAGATGCGTTGACGCGACCAACGCCGCCTTATGCGGACGAATCATTCGGCTATGGCAAAGGTCGACAGCCCGCCATCAGTATCACGCAGCACGCGGCGATGGAGTATTGCCGGTGGCTTTCGCAAAAGACCGGCAAACTTTATCGCTTGCCTACAGAAGCCGAATGGGAATACGCTTGTCGGGCAGGCGCAAAGACCGCTTACTCATTCGGTGATGACACGAAGAAGTTAGGAGAGTATGCTTGGTTTGTAGATAATTCGGAAGACGCGCCGCACCTCGTCGGCAAAAAGAAACCAAATGCCTGGGGCTTGTATGATATGCATGGCAACGTCGCAGAATGGTGCATTGATACGTATTCGAAAGATTTTTACAGCACCTTGAAAGCAAACTCTGTGGCGCCCGTTTTGCTGCCGACAGAGCGACGTTACCCTAACACTGTGCGTGGCGGTTCGTGGGACGATAACGCGACGAGACTCAGAAGCGCCGCGCGACGCGCTTCAAAAAAAGAGTGGAGCAAACGCGACCCACAACGTCCGCAAAGCATCTGGTGGCACACAGACGCCCTCATGATTGGTTTCCGCGTTGTGCATCCGCTTACAGAGCAAGAGAATTTGAAAGGGCTGAAATCAAAAGTTACAAGACAAAGCCCTGATTAAAAATATATGTTCAGCAGTAAGTAGTTGGTGACGGTTCAGCCTCGTAGAGGCGACCTGTTTATAGCAGGTAAGCTTTGACTAGTTTCTTTAGCTCCATGGAGCTACAATCAGTTTTTGCTATT
>JANMSG010000580.1:0-6486 GCA_031389065.1 Acidobacteriota bacterium
TCATGATGAAAGTAATTTTTCTCGGCACGGGGACATCCGTTGGCATACCCAGTATCGGTTGCGATTGCGATACGTGTTTATCGGATGACGAGCGCGACAAACGCCTTCGCGCCTCCATCTTAATTGAACAACAGGACAAAAAAATTCTCGTTGACGCTTCGACGGACTTTCGTTATCAAGCTCTACGCATAGGGCTCAAACAACTTGATGCGATACTCTTCACACACGCGCATGCAGACCATTGTTTCGGCTTGGACGACACGCGCCCGCTGATGTTTCGCAACAAAATGGCGATTCCTTGTTACGCGACTGCGGTGACCTGGGAAGGCTTGCGACGCGTTTACGCCTACGCATTCGAGCCTGCCCTATCAGGGGTTCCGCGCATACTTCCGCACAAAATCGAAGGCGAGTTCGAGTTGTTCGGTGTTAATATTATTCCGCTTACGGTGATTCACGGCTCACTGCCTGTGACTGCTTTTCGCGTGGGAAATTTCGCGTATGTAACCGATTGCAATCTGATTCCTGATGAAACATTAGCGCAACTTCATGGACTTGATGTGTTGGTGATTGATGCGCTCCGTTTCAAAACCCATCCAACTCATATGACTCTGGACCAGGCTCTCGATTACATCAAATTATTGAAGCCGCATCGCGCCCTGCTTACGCATATTTCTCATGACATCAAACACGCGGAAACGAGCCGTCATTTGCCTGAAAATGTCGAAATCGCTTACGATGGATTAGAGGTGACAATCAACTGATGAAGATTTGTCGAGACATCGAATCTTGCGAAATTGATACCCCGACCATCGTTACCTTTGGCGTGTATGACGGTTTGCACCTCGCCCATCAAACGATCATGAATCAAGTGATCGAACGAGCCAAAGCGACCGGTTTTGCTGCCACAGTTGTGACTTTCGACCCGCACCCCCGTGCCGTTCTCCATCCAGCAAGCGCACCACCTTTACTTCATACCTTCGAGCAAAAGATGGAAGGCATGAAGCGAGTAGGCATCGAGCAAGTTGTTGTTTTGAATTTCACACAGGAGCTTGCGAAAGAGCGCGCGGAAGATTTTTTGTCACAGACAATCTTTGGTCGCCTGGATGCTCGAGAAGTTTATCTGGGTAAAGGTTTTGCCTTCGGTTATAAGCGGGAAGGGAATTTCGAATTGTTGAAAGCGGTTGCTGACAAATTGAATCGTGTGGCTGTCGAAGTACCCGAATTGGTTTTGAGAGGTCATCGCGTCAGTTCAACCGCAATTCGGGATCTGTTGAATTCCGGACGGATCAATTTAGCGCGCAGGATGCTCGGCCGTCCTTATGGCGTTGAGAGCCGTGTCGTTGAAGGCCATAAGATTGGCAAAGAGAAACTCCATTATGCGACAGCGAATTTAAAACCTCACAATCGCGTCTTGCCCGCAAACGGCGTATACATAACCTTGACATGGGTTGAAGGCGAGTGGCGACGTTCGCTGACAAACATCGGCATTCGCCCTACATTTGGCGGCGACAAAGAGGTGACGGTTGAGACACATCTGATGAATTTTGACCGCGAGATTTACGGCGAAAAGATTCGCGTTCGCTTTTTGCATCGCCTTCGCGGCGAAATGAAATTTGAGTCAGTTGAGGCATTGAAAGCGCAGATAGACAAAGACTACAATCGCGCCGTCCTCTATTTCGAAAAAGCCGCAGTCAAACGCAACATCGAGTTTTTGTAAACTCATTGCAAGCTCAAAGAACTCATCCATAGTTAAATCCAAGCCTATATTTCTTTCCTAACGGCTGCAGAAATAATTGACTCCTTGCTACCAGACAAAATATCATCCACGTATGAGCGATTCAGTGATTATCGAAGACCTTCCGATGACGCCGGAAATGGCTCGATTGTTCGAGCAGGCGAAACGCAATGTCAAGTGGTTCAACGACCATGCCATGGAACTTGAAGTGTTCAAGCGTTATCGCGGTCGTCACGTCGCCGCCGCCGGAGGGGAGCTGTTTGTCGCCGATACTGCAGAAGAAGTCAGGCGACTTGCAAAAGCAAAGTACCCCGATGACTTACCACATATCCGTTACATCCCGAAAGAAAAGTTGAGCCGAATCTATGCGTGTAAATGGTGAGTGGTTGCTTTGCGACGATGGGGTAATTCGACCGAGCGTTACTGGTTTGGTGCGTGCAGCGGACAGGCAGTGGGTTGAAGTCACATTCCTGCTCGATTGCGGCGCAGACCGATCCGTTTTTAGCGCAGATTTCTTTAGTTTGCTGCAACAATTGATTGTCCCCAAAGATGAGCAAATTCAACTGGCGGGGGTCGGCGGACAAGTCGGTTCGATAACTATAGAAACTGCCGTTGGGCTATTCAAGGATGACGGACGGATTGTACAAGTGCGCGGAAAGTTCGGAGTTTTCACTGAAAGCGAGAGTGGCGATTTGTCCGTGCTTGGGCGTGACGTGACGAACAATTTCAGTGTGATTTACGACTATCCGAATCAATCTGTAGCTTTGCTCGCGTCGCCGCATTATTACGAAATCAAGCATCAAGATTAATACTCAGGCATAAATCATATCGCCTTCATGGCGAAACGAGAGTGAAACTATACTTATGTTCCAAGCGGATTTATTAAAAGACAAAGTAATCGTCATCACTGGTGGAGGCACAGGACTGGGGCGAGCGATGGGCGAGCGCTTTTTAGAACTTGGCGCAAAAATCGCTATCACCAGCCGTAATCTTGAGAGGCTCGAACAATCTGCCGTAGAGATGCGCGAAACCACGGGCGGCGAAGTCTTCACCGTGCAATGTGACGTGCGCGACCCAGAGCAGGTCGAGCTAATGATTGAGAAAGTCTGGCAGCATTTCGGCACGATTGATGTTCTGGTCAACAACGCCGCAGGCAATTTCGCAGCGCCTACGGAAAGACTTTCGACTCGCGCCGTTGATGCAGTATTAGGCATCGTCTTGCACGGAACTTTCTATTGCACGCTTGCCTTAGGTAAAAAGTGGATCGCCGAAAAACGCGGCGGCACGATGCTCAACATGCTGGCGACTTATTCATGGACAGGCTCGGCTTACGTCGTGCCATCGGCGGCAGCGAAAGCCGGAGTGATGGCGATGACGCAATCCTTAGCAGTTGAATGGGCAAAATATGGGATACGCATGAACGGCATAGCGCCCGGTCCTTTTCCAACGCCGGGCGCGCAACAAGGCTTAACCCTCGGAGGCGATTTCAGCAAATTCGTAGTAGACCGCAACCCTTTGAAGCGCGTAGGACAGTTGAGCGAACTGGCGAATCTCGCGACCTTTCTGGTGTCAGATTATTCGGGTTATATCAACGGCGAAATCGTCGTAATAGACGGCGGCGAATGGATAGCGGGCGCGGGCGAGTTCAGTATGCTTGATAAATTATCTGCCGATGATTGGGATAAATTGGAAGCACAAGCGCGAAGCCGCAAATAAAAGGGAGATGCGCCAGAGGCGCAAAGGAGATTAGCCAGTGGTGCAGCCACCGGAGAGAGTAAAAAATATCCAAGCCCCAGCGGGGCGAAAGAAGAATCCTCCGCACTTCCAGTGCGACGAACTCATTTTTCGTTCTTGTTCCGGCGGCTTTACCGCAGCCTAATCTCCTAAGCCCTTTCGGGGCATTCATTGACAGCTTGATTTTGAAAGATAAAGTAATATGTTGATTGCCATCACCCGCGAGGTTAGCCCAAATATAAATAACTGCGAATTGACGCATTTTTCGCGTGAAGCGATTGATGTCAATTTCGCAACAGCGCAACACCAACAATATGAAGAAGGGTTGCGAGCCGTTGGCTGCGAAGTCTTGAGTCTAGCCGCCGAACCTGAATTGCCCGATTCGGTGTTTGTCGAGGACACGGCTATTGTTTTGGATGAACTGGCAATCATCACTCGGCTGGGTGCGGATTCAAGAAGACCTGAAACTGTCTCAATTGCTAAAGCGCTTGAGCCATATCGAAAGCTTTTTTTTATTGAATCGCCTGGGACGATAGATGGCGGCGATGTCTTGCGTGTTGGCAAAAATATTTACGTAGGGCTTTCAAGCAGGAGCAATCAAGCGGGCATGGAGCAGATGCAAACTTTGCTTCAACCGTTTGGTTATCGAGTCATAGGCGTGAAGGTGCGCGGTTGTTTGCATTTGAAATCGGCAATTACGCAAGTGGCAAATGAGACTCTGCTAATCAACCGCAAGCTGCTTAATGCGGACGCATTTGGGAACGTGAATTTTATAGACGTGGATTGCGCGGAACCGTTTGCAGCCAATGCACTGTTAATAAATGATAAAGTGATTTATCCGTCGAACTTCCCTCGAACACGAAAGCGATTGGAAGACGCAGGCATTTCAATTTGTGTGATTGAGGTTTCGGAATTGATAAAAGCGGAAGGTGCTGTGACCTGCTGTAGTCTGATTTTCAAAGCCTAGTTATTTGGAGTTGAGAGGATGGTTTTAAGAAGTATCAAATTGACGCTTTTGGTTTTTCTCGTCGCCTTGGTTGCGATTCAGGTGGTAGCGCAACAAAAACCCGACAAAGATTATCTGGTTTATGTGGTTTGCGAATCGGCGGATAAGATTGCGCTCATCAGATTCGGAGCAAAAGGCGCGAAGGTTGAACGCGAGATTCCTACGGGCTTGATGCCAAACGATATTGATGGACCCCACGGCATTGTGGTCTCGCCCGACAAGCAATTTTATTATGTTTCGCTAGGGCACGGCAGACCTTTCGGCGCGGTCTGGAAATATGCTACAAAAGACGATTCAGTTGTTGGTCGCGTAACACTGGGTTATTTCCCTGCATCTATGGACATCACGCTCGATGGGGCATTTCTCTACGTTGTCAATTTCAATCTGCATGGCGATATGGTTCCCTCGTCTGTTTCGATCGTTGCTACCGATTCAATGTTGGAAGTGAAGCGCTTGACGACTTGCACGATGCCGCATGGGTCGCGTATCAATCCGCAAGGCGACAAACAATATTCGGCGTGTATGATGGACGATATGCTTGTCGAATTGGACACCAATAAGTTTCAGATCGCGCGCCATTTTCTTTTAACCAAAGGCAAGGAATTCGGAATGCCCGGCTCGCCTGCGACGATGGGCAAAACCATGCATCACGATTCCGGCGGTCACGGAATGGAGCCGCCGAAGGTGGGTGATACCGGTTGTTCGCCAACCTGGGCGCAACCTTCAAGCGACGGCAAATCGGTTTTTGTGGCTTGCAACAAGAGCGATGAAATAGTAGAAGTTGATGTTTCGACTTGGAAAGTCTCGCGGCGCATTCCGGTGCGTGGCGGAGTTTATAATTTAGCTGTGACGAAAGATAACCGACTGATTACAACGAACAAACGCGATCAGTCCATTTCAATCGTTGATTTGAAAACCGGCAAAGAATTGGCGCGCATACCAACGAAAAGAAGAGTAGTTCACGGCGCGATTGTTTCGTCAGATAATCGCTACGCTTTCATCTCCATCGAAGGCGTAGGTGCAGACCCAGGCACGGTTGATGTGATAGATCTGGTAGCATTGAAGACCGTAGCCACAGTGGACGTTCCGGCGCAAGCGGCCGGAATTGATTTTTATAAAATCGAGCCGGCGAAATAAAAATTGTCGGCTATGTTCAATGACAAAGTAAATCACATAAATTTTGAGTAGATTTCCATGGAAAATAATAAAAAAACAAACCTAGAATCAAATTCTCCACAACCCTCGGCAAGCAATCGAACAGGGATAATCATCGGGGTGGTCGGAATCGTTGCTGCCATCGTGATGGCTGCGTTGCTGGTGAATTCCAATAGCAAAAATCAACCACAAAGCAACGCGAACATGAGCGCGCAAAACCAAGTACCATTGCCCGCAACGCTCACTAATAATGCGAACACAGTTGTTCAACCGACACCTCCTGCGAATCCAACACCCTCTACGGCAACAGACACTCCCCAGCAAGCAACTATGGATGTTGCCAAGGCTGTGATGGTGACGGTTGAAGAAGACTTTGGCAAAAACGCCACGATAGCCAGCGCCATCAAACAAGTGGAGCGTCGGTACAAACCCGATGACGGAATCGGGCGCACCTTTGCTATTTTGGACGCCTACGGCGAAGTATTGCCGGATGGCAAGGTTCATATGTCTATGCACGTCAGCAGTGAAAAGCCCGGTACAGGACAAATCATACACAAAAAGACCGGCAAAGTTTTATGGGATTCGAAAATCAATCCGGTTAGTGTGCCGCCACAACCGAAAGCACTTCGCATAATCGTCGAAGGCGCGCCGGGCGGCGGTATCAATGTTGATATCAACAGTGCTGATAATATTTTAAACGCCACAGCGAGCGGCAAAGCTGCCCGTGTCAAGAGTCTGTGGGCGGAGGGCGCGGAGATGGAAGTGACCTTCATCTATAGTATGTGCGGCTGTCCTGTGAAAGCCAAAGTCAAGCGAGTAGGCGACAAAACGGTTCGCACCACAGATACTCCTGTAA
>JANMSG010000603.1:0-5229 GCA_031389065.1 Acidobacteriota bacterium
GTGAATTATCTTCGCAATTCGGTCAAAGCAGTCGTTGACGCTTACGATGGAACGGTGAAGCTTTATGTCTTTGATCCTGATGACACAATAATTAAATCGTATCAAAGCATCTTCCCGTCGTTGTTTGTTGCGGGCAGTGAACTGCCCGAAGATTTGCGCGAACACCTGCGCTATCCGAGCCTGTTTTTGAACGCCCAGTCCCAGGTTTACACGCTTTATCACATTCAAAACACCCAGACCTTTTACAACCATGAAGACCTTTGGGCGATTGCTACCGATGATGCAGCCAAAGAAAACGGCAAGTCGGAAGCGGCGTCCGTGCGACCTTACCACGTACTGATGCAGTTGCCGGGCGAAGATAAAAACATAGAGTTCGTCAACATTCTGCCCTTCACTCCTTCGGGGGCGGGAAGAAATAATATGATTGGTTGGATTGCGGCGCGCAGCGATGGCGACAACTACGGTGATATGCTGGTCTTCAGCTTTCCGAAGAACGTGACGGTCAACGGACCCACGCAAATTCGCGCCCGTGTCAATCAAGACCCGCAATTATCCGGGCAGATGACGTTGTGGAATCAGAAAGGCTCTAAACTGTTGCGCGGTCAATTGCTGGTTATTCCAATAGCCGACACGCTTTTGTACGTCGAACCATTTTATCTGCAAGCCGAAAACAGCCCGATGCCTGAACTCAGACAGGTGGCAATCGCTACGCAGGAAAAATTGACGACGGGTAAAACTTTTGAAGAAGCCTTAAACGCCTTGGTGCCTGAACTGGCTTCACAAAAATCGGCTGCTGCAACACAAACTTCGCAGCAAGCAAAGCCGTCCACCGAAAAACCAACAACTGAAGCGCCATCAACCGCGCCACAAATTCCTCTGACGGGTGAGATTGTAAAGCTTGCCGGACAGGCGCAGCAATTAATTCTTGATTATGAAAGACTCACTGCCGCAGGTAAGCACCGCGAGGCTGGCGAGAAACTTGACCAACTCAAGCAGACCTTGAATGAATTGGCGCGCAAACGCAACGGCGGTTAATTGGTCAATTTTCTTTTGCTTTTCATGTAGTTTTAATGTTTTGGCGTCAATGCGGAATCAATAAATTGAGAGACGCGCTCGATGTACTCTTTCGGCGTAGCTTGATAGGCGTGACCATGTATAGATGTTTCCGCGCCGTCAACAATCATCAAATCTTTCTTTTGACTCGAAGACGCCTGATATAAAACTTCGGTGATGACTGGCGGCATACGTTTGTCGTTTTTACCGGAGATGAACAAGATCGGTCGGTCGCCCATTCGCTTCACGGCTTCAAGGGTATTTAATTTTTCCCCATCGAAGTTTGCTCGTTGCTCTATGAAATACCTCAACTCGTTGGCAAGCGGAAACGCAGGAAGTCGAAAAAAAACTCTGACGTGATGCGCTGTCGTATCTTCAAAAGATAGAAACGCGCTGTCGGAAATCACCGCCGCAACCTCAGGCGTTTCAGCAGCAGCCAGCAAAGCCGTCACCGCGCCCATCGAAATTCCATATAAAACGATACGGTCGTTGGTTTTGATTTCTTCGCGCAAAAAAAGCACAGCCGCTTCTGCATCGAGCCTTTCGTGATAGCCAAGACTGACGCGTGCCTCGCCGCTTGCGCCGTGATTTCGCGAATCATAAAGCAATGCGCCGTAGCCTAATTTCCACAATTCAATTGCGCGCCCTAACAACTCGCGGCGCGAGCGAAACATCCCATGCGAAAAAATTATCGTCGCGTGTTTTTCACGGCTTGGTAAAAGCCAGGCGCTTATCTTGATATTGTCCGAAGTTTGAAACTCAACGTCTTTAAATTCTGCGCCGAAGGTCGCGGGCGTTTCGGTGAGTTGTCTGTCCACAGGGCGAGTTCCTGCGCCGGTCACAAGCCTTGCCAGTCCGTAAGGCACTACGCCATAGATGAAAATGAGTACGAGGAGAATCAACGTGACCAGCAAGCGTTTCAGGATGCGCCACCAACGGCGTGGCTTCTGTTTTTCGGTCGTTTCCGATTGGGTCATTATGTTTTCTTTCCTGATTGATAGTTTTATGTTCAACCCTTGTACGTATAATTTGCAATCGAAGATTACAGATTTATGGTTTGCGCCATTTATTCGCCTGCAAGTTTTCCAGCCGTTGCCGCTTGAGGCTCTTTCATCATCAGAATAAAAACGGCTGCGGCAATAGAGATGGTGCCGCAGAATAGGCCAACCGCGCCGTAGCCGTAGTGGTCAAATAGCTGTCCGCTCACCCAGGTTGATACGGCGATACCGAGTTGTGAAGCTGTGTTTCGTATTGCCACAAAAGACCCGCGCGCGTGTGTAGGCACAAGCTCTGTGGCGAGCGCCTGCACGGGACCTTGTCGAAACGCGAAGGCTAAAGCGGCTGTCAGGAAACTAGCGAAGAGCCAAAAACCAAATCCGAATTTCGGAATGATGAAAAGCATTACGGCAAGTACAAGCGTGCTGAGTATGGAGATCAATCGTTTGCCAAATTTATCCGCTATGGGTCCTGCGATGAATGCGCCAAGGAGCGAGACGATGCCGACGGCTATAAAAATAAATCCGACAGTGCGCGGCTCTGTCCCGAAACTTTTCCCTAGCCAGGAGGCAAGATAAAAGAGAAAGCCTACGAATCCACAAGACACACAGAAGGCCGCAAAAATAGCAGCGATACGTTCACGATTGCCGAATACTAATTTGAGATTGTCGAATCGTTTCGAGTCTTGTGAAGCGTGATGCGTCATCAAATGTTTGTCCGTAGGCAGAAGCCGCAGCACCAGGAAAAACGCCAATAATGACAGCGCCCCGAAAAAAACGAAGCTGGCGCGCCAGCCTTGCGATTGCGCGATTAATGTGGCGACAGGAATCCCTAAAACGAAGGCGAAAAAATAACCCGCTTGCACGATGCTCATTGCTGTAGCGCGTCTTTCATAAGGAAAATAATCTCCTACGTAAGCGACAGAGCAAGTGGAAAACGTTCCTGCCGCAAGCCCTGCGACAAGTCTGACAGAAGCCAGCGAGGCAGTGTCTTGAATAAAGAAGGTGGCAAGCAGCGAGAAGCCGAATAAGATTGACGCGTAAAGCAAAAAACGATGTCGTCCGAATTTGTCTGAAAGCGGACCGATGAATAAAGATGCGAAGGCTGCTGCGAGCGCGTAAGCCGGTCCGAGTTTTTCGCCTACCTGTCCCGATTCAAGATTAAACTCTTGGGCAATCAAGGGCAGCAGAGGCGAGATCATTTGATTGTCGCTTGTGCCTAAGAAAAAGAGGAGTAGAAGAATGATCATTACCAGCGCGGCTTTCGGCGGCGCTGGAACATTTGGTTTGATTGATTGTTCTGTCAAAATTTTTACCGGTTTTCAAAATGAAATTCCAAGCCTCCAAGTCTAAGGAAGGTAAATAGAAAAAGGCAAAAGTAAAAAGGCGAAGGGCAAAATTATTTTGCCTTGCACAACCTTTCGTGTGTTTGGTGGTGTAAAAGAAAGTCATTATTCCTGCGGGTGACGATAAAATTTATGAAAGTGAAAATTTAAAATTTGTTGGCAAAGAGGCTGTATTCGCCGCCACGAGTCAGTCTGTGTTATCTCGTTATCGGCGCACATTTTTTATTTGTGCTTGAACACCCGAAGTTGTCCTCGTTCAAAAATGAGTTCAGGGTGATAAAGCGTTGCATTCAGGGAATCGAACCAGGGAGATGTCCCCCACACTACTAGCACATCTGTGTTATTAAGCGCGTCGCCAAATTCCTTGGCCCATCGTTGCGGATTTTTGGTGGCAAGTTCTTGCGCGCTGGCTGCAAAGAAGAGTTCGTTCATATCGGTAATCTTCTTTGCATACTCCTCAAGTTGCTCATTACGGAAAGCGACAGGAAAATAGTAATAGCTTGGTCCTAAATTGTTCCAGACGACATTTTCGGAGGTGACACCGAGTTGGTTGGCAAGATTCGGGAAAGGGGTGATTAAGTAATGGGTTCGGATATCTGCTATCACCACGGCGATCCGCTGCCCGCTTCCAATGTGTTGGCTGGCTTCCAGAAAGGCGCTACTGATGCGGTTAGATAGCAAAGCATAATGCCACACGAAGGCTGTCTGAAGAAACAAGGCTAATGCCAGAAAGAACACCGCAAATTGGGTTCGGGAATTTTTAATGTTAAAACGCAGTAGCGGCACGAGCGCAACTGTAGCGAGGAGCCAAAGGCGTTCACGTAACAGGCTGCCCGTGCCAATCCTGCTTGGTCCGAACAAGGCGATAGCAAGCAGGCTGAGGATGAGGATGACCCAACCGCGGTAAGGGCTATTCAAAATTTTATCTTTCGCAGCCCGACCGGATAAGGTGGCGACGGCTAAAAAAACAATACCAAGAATTGCCCAAAGACTCGGAGTCAGCAGAGCAAACTGCTTGGAAGGCTGTTCAACAAATGGACAATCTGTGGAGATGAGAAAGATGCCGACGGTGGTCTTAAAAGAGAAAGAGAGAAAATCGGCGAGTTGGAAGTACTGGAGCCATCCTCCCAGCGCCCAATTGTTTGACGGGTTGACCCAATGCAACCCTGCTTCGCCTGAATTCTTCATGAGAGACTGAAATTGGATCATCAAAAAACTGACTGGCGCGAGACTAGCTGCTGTCCAAACCCACCGTTTTTTCAAATTTGCCCCTGGAGTTGTGACAGCGAGGATGCCAACTCCCAGAACCGTAAAACCGGCGCTGATGATATGGAAAAAATAATTGAGCAGGAAAAGAATCGCCAGGATGCCAACTCGTAGCGGTTTGAGATCATCGCGCCACTGCCACCAGAGCCCAAGGGTGATTGGAAACAGGCAAGCGCCTAATAAAAAGGGATACAAGCCGTAAAGCCACAATCTGTTAATGGAAATCAGGATGATGAGAGGCACGATCACTGCCATTCCTGTCCAACCAGCCACGCGCCAACGCAACCACAAAACGGCACTGGCAAATCCAATGGAGGTAATTGACATGATCAGGCGTTCCGTTGTCCAGGCAGGAAAAATTGCCAGCAATCCGGCTAACAGTTTATACGCACCCATGTAAGGCAAGAGACCATTGCGCACTCCATAAAAGTCTTGAAAAAAAGTATTCCCTTTAGAAAGTTCAGCCGCTATGTGCGCGTTATAAAGATGTAGGGGACCGTCCTGAGTGACAAACCCGGGGACAAACCAGATGGCGGCAATTACGGGAAGCGCAAGTATGCCAAACAGTA
>JANMSG010000622.1:0-5045 GCA_031389065.1 Acidobacteriota bacterium
GTTACCAGGGCCATTATCACCATCATGGCAAAAATTTCGGGGGTCAATACGCCCAGGTCGTAGCCGATATTCAATACCACCAGTTCCATCAATCCCCTCGTATTCATTAAAGCGCATGCACAACTGCCGAGCAAGTACGAAAGGCTCACAAAGAAAGAAAGATTGCCGCGCTGATGGGCATGGAAGGCGGGCATATGATTAACAACAGCCTTCCAGTTTTGCGTATGTATGCGGCTCTGGGCGTTCGTTATTTAACCCTCACTCATTCGGTGAATACCGATTGGGGTGATTCTTCCACGGATACGCCAAAGCATAACGGCTTAAGCGATTTCGGCAAAGATGTGGTGCGCGAATTGAATAGATTGGGCGTAATGGTTGATATTTCACACGTCTCGGACAAGACCTTCTTTGATGCTTTGGAAATCAGCCGCGCCCCTATGATCGCTTCGCATTCATCTTGTCGGGCGCTCTCAGACCATCCCCGCAATATGACGGATGCGATGATCAAAGCCTTAGCTGCAAAAGGCGGAGTCATTCAAATCAATTACCTCGATGGTTTCATAGGCAGCGACCTTGCCCAGTACAACAAGAAGCGAACTGCATTGATGAAGGACTTTGAAAAGCAGTTCCCGGGCAACGATAGAGAGTCCATGCTGAAGCGTCGTGAAGAGGCGACCAAGCAACTCGGCCCCGCGCCCAAAGTGAGTTGGGAAGTGATTATTGAACACCTTGACCACGCGGTGAAACTGGTGGGCGCTGACCACGTCGGACTGGGTTCGGATTTCGATGGCGGCTCTATGCCCGTAGGCATGGAAGACGCTTCACAACTACCGAAAATCACCGAAGCCCTTTTGCGGAAAGGCTACAGCGAATCGGATATCAGAAAGATACTTGGCGAAAATACCTTGCGTTTATTGGCAGATGTGGAGCGTGTGGCTCAACAGTTGAAAGGCGAACAATTGAAAGCTGCTGAGACCAAGGCGCAGAAATAAATAGCTTTTTTTAAAAGCGACGCAGTCCAGTTGATAATTGAAATGTTTCTTGGTTCGCGCGCCGGAGGTGCAGAGGAAATTAGCCAGTGGTGCAGCCACTGGAACGAGAATGTGGATTACGATTCGCGCTCTGAATGAGCGCAGGAAGCTTGCAGCAATAAATCTCCCACACCCTTTCAGGGCTTGAGGAGTGGGTACGACTTATCTTCCAGTGGCTGCACCACTGGCTAATCTCCTACACCCCTTCGGGGCTAATACCGCTGTGTAGTTACTTTTGGAAAGATACGATGATTGAGACCGAAAGACTTTTCATCAGAAAGTTCATCGCCACAGATGTGGAAGAATTTTTCGAGATTCTTGCAGACCCAAAGACCATGAGTTTCTGGCCCAATCCCTATTCACGCGATGGAGCGCAAGCGTGGGTTGATAGAAATCTGCAAAGTTATGCAGAACTCGGATTCGGCAGATACGTAGTTGTTTTGAAAGACGAGCAAAAAATCATCGGCGATTGCGGCATCTTGAAAATGAACCTTGTGGGCGAAGAGGTGGCTGATTTCGGCTACATTATTCATCATCCGTTCTGGCGAAAAGGTTTCGCAGAAGAAGCCGCAATCGCCGTCAGAGAGTATGCTTTTCATCATCTCAATCTGAAAACATTGCATGCCAATATGCCCTGGAATCACTACGGTTCTATAAGAGTCGCTGAGAAGATCGGCATGGAAAAAATCACAGAGTTTACCAACGAACGCAATCGCAACACACGGACCATGTTATATACGATTTCTACGCCGAATCATCCATAAACTTTTGCGAATTAACTCGCTTATGCGATAGATTGTCTCGCCTCTGATATGGACAATATTTTAGAAATTAAAAATCTCTGCACCTATTTCTACACACGTGCTGGCGTGGTCAAAGCCGTGGACGATGTGAGCTTTGCCATTGAGCGAGGCTCTACTGTGGCTCTGGTCGGGGAATCGGGCAGCGGCAAATCCGTCACCAGCCTTTCGGTGATGCGACTGGTTCAAGCGCCGGGAAAGCTGGTTGCAGGGCAAATCCTTTTCAACGGGAAAGACCTTTTGAAAGCCAGCGACAAAGAGATGCGCAGACTCAGGGGGAGCGAAATCGCTATGATTTTTCAAGACCCTATGACTTCACTCAACCCTGTTTACACGGTTGGCAACCAGATTGCCGAAGCCATCAAGCTCCACGAAAACCTGTCGAAAAAACTGGCTTGGGCCAAAGCCATTGAGATGATGCAGCGTGTCAGAATTCCCGATGCCGAGCGACGCGCAAGCGATTATCCGCATCAACTTTCAGGCGGTATGCGTCAACGCGTGATGATTGCCATGGCTTTATCCTGCAATCCAGAACTTTTAATTGCCGACGAACCTACGACAGCACTCGACGTGACGATTCAGGCGGAGATCCTCGATTTGTTGCGCGCGCTCAAAGACGATTTCGATTTATCCATGCTTTTAATCACTCACGATTTAGGCGTCGTCGCAGAGACCGCCGACCGCGTCGCCGTGATGTACGCCGGGCGCATTGTCGAAGAAGCCCCTGTGCGCGACATCTTTCATAATCCGAAACACCCTTACACGGAGGGCTTGTTGCATTCGGTTCCAAAGTTGAGCGTTGAAGGCTTGCGCCGGAAAAGGCTAGACACCATTGAAGGCACTGTGCCGAATTTACTGGCATTGCCCGAAGGTTGCAAATTCGCGCCGCGTTGCGCCTACAAAATTACTGATTGCACAAAAGGTGAAATTCCTTTACTTGCTGTGAATGAGCAACGTAAATCGCGTTGCATTCGCTTTGAATCTGTCGGCGATGAAGCGGCGAAAACGCGGGTCGTAAAACAGAGCGCGGGATAAATTTCTGAGAAGTGTCTAGTCGTTTTATATGGGTCAATCGTATTGAATGAACATTAGCAAACCTTTGTTCGTTACTTTTTTTCAAAAGTATTGTGCGGAAAGTTTTTCTACTTTCGAGGTATTTTATGTATTGCCCGAAATGCGGTCAGCAGCTAATCAATGAAACACTGCGCTATTGTTCGCGTTGCGGCTTGTTGCTGGATGGCGTGACCGATTTTCTCTCTAACAACGAGGCGCGAATAGAGGACGAAAGGCATGTTGTATTGGGAACCCGATTCGCGTTCAACACTCTTTTGGTGTCATTGATTTACCTCATCCTGCTTGGCGCTTTCACTTTATTAGAGATTCTCAATAAATCAACTTTTCTTACGGTCTGGATTATCTACCTGCTGGTGGCCTTCGGAATGGGGAGCTTCAGCACTTTCCACCTTGCTCGCGGAGGATTTTTCAAGAAGTGGAGGGAACGGGAGAAGAGAACTGAAACTGCTCAACTGACAAAAAAGAGAAATGAATTAGAGCCTGTCAATGCGAGTATTCAATCTGACACAAATCCTTCGTTGCGTCTGCCTGAACCTATGAGCGTGACGGAAACGACGACGCGCAATCTGGAAGAGAGTTTTCAGCCAACCAATAAAACAAGAGAAAGCCAATAAGCGAATCCTATGAAAATCGTAAAAGGAAAAGTCGTTAGCGGCGTGATGAGCTTTTCTTATTGGATGAAAAAACTCGAAAGCTACTATGCTGAAAAGACCGGAATGAATTTATTTCCGGGCACTTTGAATGTTGAATTAGACGAGCTTTATCGTTTGCCAGAAAAAAGGATTCGCCTGGAAAAAGAAGAGTATGGCGGCACTGTCTCTGTCAATATCGTCTCTTGTAGAATCTTCGAGCGCAGAGCTTTTATCTTGAGAACAGACAAAGCCGAAAGTGAATAAGGCCATCATCGCAAAAGCGTCATTGAGATTGCCTGTGACGTGAAACTGCGCGATCAGTACAACCTTAAAGATGGAGACATCGTTGAAGTGGAGGTTCCGGAGTGACAGATAATCTAATTGAAGTTAAAAATTTGACGAAATATTTCCCCGCCGGTGATAGCTTTTTCGGCAAAGGCAAGGGCGTTGTCAAAGCTGTTGATGATGTCAGCTTCACAATTCGCAGAGGCGAAACCTTCGGTCTCGTCGGTGAATCGGGATGCGGCAAAACGACTACGGGACGTTGCATCCTTCGACTCATCGAACCGACCACAGGTGAAGTAAAATTCGAAGGTAAAGATTTTTTGTCAGTTCGTGCAAGCCAGTTGCGCCCTATGCGGCGCGATATGCAGATTATCTTTCAAGACCCGTATTCGTCGCTCAATCCGCGTATGCGCGTTGGGAAAATCGTAGAAGAGCCGCTGACCATTCACCAGGTCGGAACGAAAGCTGAACGCCGTGATCGCGTTTCAGAGTTGCTGAAACTGGTAGGACTTGATGCTTCGCACGCAGAGCGCTATCCGCACGAGTTTTCCGGCGGGCAACGTCAACGCATAGGCATCGCGCGGGCGCTCGCCTTGAACCCGAAATTCATCGTCTGCGATGAGCCTGTCTCTGCGCTTGATGTTTCCGTGCAGGCACAGATCGTCAACCTGCTACAGGATTTGCAGGAGCAATTGAATCTCACCTACCTGTTCATTTCACATGGGCTTTCGGTTGTCGAACATATCTCGACGCGAGTCGGCATTATGTATCTGGGCAAGTTGGTCGAAGTCGCAACCAGCGAAGAGATTTTTCGTAATCCTTTGCATCCCTACACGCGGGCGTTGCTTTCTGCCATACCGAAGCCGGAACCTGACGAGAAGCCGAATCGTTTGAAACTGGTTGGCGAGATTCCTACGCCGCTCAATCCGCCATCCGGTTGCCGTTTCCGAACGCGTTGCCCAATGGCGGAACCTCGTTGCGCTGAAACCGAACAGCAGTTGGTTGAAGTGAGTAAAGATCATTTTGTCGCCTGCATGGTGGTAGCTCCTTGATTTCGGATTATACAATTCGCGAGTGCCTACAGTGGAAATGATAAGTAGTAGTTTAATGATCGTGCCCTGAGCTATAACTTTTAAGAAAATGTTTTTCCGGAGAAATCAACAGAAGCCTTGTACGGGCGACCCTCTGTGGTCGCCCCTTCTGGCAATCCCTTTGTTTTTGGG